>NZ_JBHXME010000027.1:0-46303 GCF_042721125.1 Streptomyces sp. NPDC058469 | reverse complement strand
GGTCGACGGTGTCCACGCCGAGCAAGTCGACCAGGATCTCGGTGAGTTCGGCCGGGGCGCCCCACCGGGTCGCCTCGACGGCGGCGACCCGGTAGTGGCGCTGGACCGCGAAGTCACCCGTGATCCCGGCTGCACCGTGTACGTGCACGGCGTGCGCGGTCACCTGGAGCGCGAGTTCCGCCGCGTAGGCGAGCGACTGGGTGGCGCCGACGGTGGCAGGCCCGCCACCGTCGGCATCCCACGCGGCCTCGTGCGTCAGGAGTCGAGCCGCCTCCATGTGGGCGAACTGCTCGGCGAGCGGGAACGCGACGGCCTGGTTCTCCGCGACGGGGCGCCCGAACTGGTGCCGGGCCGCCGCCCGTCGGACCGCGAGCCGGTGCGCGCCCGACGCCAGGCCCAGCAGGTAGGCCGCCTGCCGGAGCCGGGCGCGAGCGAGCAGGGGCGAGGGAAGACCGCCGGTGTCGTGCAACGGCGCCGACAGCGCGTGTGCCGCGACACCCGTCAGTGCCAGCCGCCTGATCCCTTCGCGCCGGGTGCCAGAAAGGACCGACCCGGGGGAATCGGCGGACACCGCTGCGAGCACGGTGCCCTCGGTTGTCTGAGCCGGCACCAGGTGAAACGCTGCGTCCGGGAGGGATTCGGACAGTGTGCACTCGCCGTCGAGTCGCCAGCCTTCGGAGGTGGAAGCCGCCAGCACGCCGGTGCCGGCGGCCAGGTCCGCGGTGACCTTGCCCGCGCCGAGCAGGGGAAGCACCGCGTTCAGGGCGGAGGAACGGTGGCCGGGTCCCTCACCCTCGGTTGCCTGCGCGAGTTCGGCGAGCAACGCGTGGGCCCGGTAGGAGTCGGGAGCTGCCGAGCGGCCCAGCTCCTCGCACACGGGAGCCGCGCAGGACAGCCCGAACGCCAGCCCGCCCATCGCGTCGGGCAGTTCGAGGGCGAACAGGTCCAGGTCCGCGAGGGCGGCATGGACCTCAGCCGGATCCATCCGCCCGCCCGGACCCACCAGCGGGTCCAGATCGGCGCGCACGGCCCTCACCAGGTCACGTTGTACGTCGTCACGTTCGAGCCGCATGTCACTCCACCTCCGTGGTGGCCGGGGCGGCGGGTTCGGCGGCGAACAGAAATCCGGAGATCGTCTGCAGCATCATCTCGGAGGTGCCGCCGGACAGCGTCAGACCCGGCGCTTCCCGGTAGGCGCTGTCCAGTGTCGCGGCCAGGTCCTCGGGGGCGTCCAGCCCGTAGCGCGTCATGGCCCAGCGGGCGACGGACGCCGCCTGCTCACTGGCGTACCACTTGGCCGTGGATGTCTGGAGTTCGTCGAGCCGCCCTCCGTCTGCGGAGCCGACGCAGCGCCAAGCCAACAGGGCGGCGGCGCGGGTCGCGGCACCGTGGCGGCCGACGTCGGCCAGCCAGTCCGCGACGGATCCGGAACCCACGCCGCCGGTGAGGGTGAGGTCGGCGCATCCCGTTTCGTACCAGCGCTCGGCGCGAAGGGCGAAGTCGAAGCCCGTGCGTTCCAGTGGAAGCGCCTCGGCGAGGAGCGCCCAGCCGTCACCGACCTCGCCGATGATGTCGGTTGCGGCGACGCGCACGCCGTCCAGTTCCACCCGGTGGAACTGCTCGTCGCCCATGGTGTCGAGGCGCTCCACGTGGACGCCGGGTGCGTGCATGTCCAGGAGGAACAACGTGAGGCCCGCGTAGCGTGAGTCCTCAAGGGAGGTGCGTGCCGCGCACAGACCGTAGTCGGTGATGTCGCTCTTGAGGTTGTAGATCTTGACGCCGTCGATCCGGTAACCGTCCTCGCGGGCCACGGCCCGCGTGGTCAGCGCGCTCAGATCGGAACCGACCTCGGGCTCGGTGTACAGGACACTCGCGAAACGCCGGCCGGCGGCCAACTCCGGCAGGACCCTGGCCTTCTGTTCCTCCGTGCCGGCGAGCAGCACCAGCTTGCCCACGGTCTGGATGCCGTTGACGAACAGGGTGTCAGGGACCCCCGCGCGCATCATCTCCTCGACGGCGACGGCCGCGTGGACCGCCGTACGGCCTTGTCCGCCGTGACGGTGGGGCCAGTCCACCCCGAGCAGTCCGCGTTCCCCGAGCAGTCGGTAGAGGTCGCGTACATCAGGCTCCCGTTCGCCGCAGGCCCGTAGGCGGGCCAACTCGGATGCCACAGGGGCGGATTGGAGCTCCGCCCGGATCCGGTCGCGGAAGCGCGTCTCCTCGGCGCTGTGGCCGAAGTCCATGTGTCCCCCCGTGTGCGGATCATGTGAGGGGCACTCTCCCGGTCCACGGAAGGCGCCGACAGCGAGCCTAGTGCAAGTGATCCGGATACGTCCTGGAGTTCGATCAGAGTGCTACGGTGACTGGATGCCGCGACTTGACCGGACGGTCCAGTGACGTACGCCGCATTTTCGGACAACGAGGCCCGCGACAGTGCCAGTCCGTTGTCCGCCGCACAGCAACGACAGTGGATCGCTGACCAGTTGGTCACCGAACCCCCCGACCACGTGGTCCTGCGGTGGCGGGTTCTCGGCCCCCTCGACACCGCGGCCCTGCGCTCGGCGCTGACCGCCCTGATGGGCCGACACCACGCCCTACGCACCCGGCTGAGCCGGAACGAGGCAGTGCCGCGCCGGTGGATCTCCGCCGATCCGGCGTACGAGCTGATGTTCGTCGGCGTGAGGGACGACGCGCACGGGCGGGATGCCGTCGAGGCCGTGACGCGGAGGCGGTTCGATCTGAGCGCCGGCCCGCTGGTGCGGGCCGTCGTGAGCGGACTCGACGGCGACGCGGCACTGACTCTGGCCGTGCCCCGCATCGTCTGCGATCCCCATTCCGCCGGAGTGCTGCAGTCCGATCTCGCGGTTCTGTACGGCGCGGCCCTCTCCGGCGCAGCCCTGCCCGAGGCGCAGGCCCGGCAGTTACCGGCACAGCGGTCCACGCCCGAACAGCCTGACACCCAAATGGACTTCTGGCGTGATCGTCTGACGGACCTGCCTCCCTCCGTCGAACTGCCGACCGACAAGCCCCGGCCCGCGGTGCACACTCAGCGCACTCGCACCGTCCTCTTCGAGGTCCCCCGCGGCCTGGTGCACCCGCCGGGTGGCGAGGAGCCGACGGAGACTGGCACCTTCACACTCTTCGGAGCCGCCCTCTCCGCGCTCCTGATCCGGTACTCGCGCTCCCCCGACGTCGTGTTCGCCACGCAGACCCCGGGCGCCAGACCCGCGGGAGGCGAGGGAGTCGCCGGCTGTCTGGCTCCCCTACTGCCCCTGCGGATCGACGGCTCCGACCACCCCTCGTCGCGGACACTGGCCGAGCGGGTCCGGAAAGCCGCGCGCTCCGCCGTCGGGCACTCCACAGTGCCCTTCCAGCGGCTCGCCGCGGACTTCGCCACGGACCGTGAACCGAGCCGCCATCCCCTCGCACAAGTGGTCCTGGACGTACGGCCGTACAGGCATCTGAACGCTACGGAGGCGGCACCGGAACGGGGGCTGCGGCCCGAACTCGTGGCCTCGGCCCGCTCCCCCTTCGACCTCGCGGTGACCGTCGCCGGCGCCGGAGACTCCTACACGGTGGGATTCGCCGGTAACGCCGATCTGTTCACCCCCGACGCCCTCGAACGCGTGGCGGGCCACTTCCGAAGACTTCTGACCGACGGGCTCACCCGTCCCGACCGCCCCGTGTCCCTGCTGGACATGCTCGGCCCGGCGGAGCGGCGCTTCGTCGTCGACGTCGGCAACCGCACAGCGCCCACCCCTACGGCCACGATCCTCGACCTGTTCGCGGAGCAGCTGGCGGCCGCTCCTGGCGCGACGGCCCTTTGGTGCCCTCCCTACCGTCGCTCCTTCGCCGAACTGGACGCCGAGGCACAGGCGTTGGCCGACCGCCTGGTGGAACTCGGGATCCGCCCGGACGACCGCGTCGCCGTTCTCCTGCCACGCGCCCCGGAGCAGGTGGTGGCGTTGCTCGCCGTGCTCAAGGCGGCGGGCGCCTACGTCCCGCTGGACCCCGCCCACCCGCCGGAGAGGCTTGAGTTCGTCCTGCGTGACAGTGCGTCCCGGCTGGTGCTGACCGACGGCGAGTTGTCGGGAAAGCTGCCCGGCGACATCGAGCGCCTGCACATGGACGCGCCGTTGCCCGCCGCGGCTGGGCACCCGGTCCAACGGCCCGACATCTCACCGGACAACCTCGCTTACATCATCTACACCTCGGGCTCCACCGGAGTGCCGAAGGGCGTCGCGGTCACCCATCGCTGCGTCGTCCGGCTGGTCCGCGGCCTCGACCAGATCGGCATTCACGCCGCGGACACGTCTCTGATGCTCGCCCCGACGGCCTTCGACGCTTCGACGTTCGAGGTGTGGGGCGCTCTGTGCAACGGAGCCCGGCTGGCCGTCTACCCACCCGGCCAGGTCGGACCGCGCGAACTCGCCGATGAGCTACGGCGGTTGGACGTGACCGTGCTCTGGCTGACCGCCCAGCTGGCCAACATGGTGGCGGACGTGCACCCGCAGGCCCTGCACCCGCTGCGGACCCTGGTGGTCGGGGGCGAGGCACTGTCCGTGCCGCATCTGCGCGCCCTTCTGGACGCGCATCCGGAACTCGCTGTCGTCAACGGCTACGGGCCGACCGAGACGACCACCTTCGCCACCACGCATCCCGTCGTCGCGGACCATCTGGACGAGGCGGCCGGGGTGCCGATCGGCCGCCCGATCGGCGGCACCCGCTGCTACGTCGTCGACAGGGCCGGCCATCCCGTCCCGGTGGGTGTCCTCGGTGAACTGCTGGTCGGGGGAGCCGGAGTGGCCCGGGGATATCTGGGCCGACCTGGCCTGACCGCGCAGCGATTCGTCCCTGACCCGTTCGGGCCGCCCGGCGGCCGGCTGTACCGCACAGGAGACCTGGCCCGCCGACGCGCGGACGGAGCCATCGAGTTCGCGGGCCGCATCGACGACCAGGTCAAACTGCGGGGCTTCCGCATCGAACCCGGCGAGGTCCGAACCGTCCTTGCGGGCCATCCGGCCGTCCGCGACGCCTTCGTCACCGTCCGGGGCGATGGTCTCGCGGCCGGTCTGGTCGCGTACGTGGTGCCGATGGCCCAGGATGGCGCACCCGACACAATCCTTCGGGCGTACCTGCGCGAGCGCCTGCCCGAGCCGCTCATCCCAGGTCGGTTCGTGTTCCTGGACGAGCTGCCGTTGACCGCCAACGGGAAGGTCGACCGCCGCGCCCTACCGGATCCGCTGCCCGCCGCAGGACGGCGACGGGCTCCCGTCTCGCCGTGGGAGAAGACGGTCGCCGAGGTCTGGGCGTCAGTGCTGGGCCGGTCGCCCGGCGCTACGGACGAGGACTTCTTCAGCCTCGGCGGAGCCTCCCTCGACCTGCTGAGGGTGGCCGACGAGTTGGCACAGCGCCACGGCGTCGCCCTCCCGTTGCAGACCCTGTTCCGGCTGCGCACGGTGGCCGGACTCGCCGCGGCACTGGAGGCCTGTGCGGTCAGCGCATCGGACCGCCGGTGATGTAGAGGGTGTGCCCGGAGACGAACCCGGCGTCCTCACCGACGAGGAAGGCGACGGCGTTCGCCACGTCCTCGGGCTGTCCCACGCGTCGCACCGGCGTCTGCGCGGCCACCATCTGCTGGAGCCGGGTGAAGTCCATGCCCATCCGCTCGGCCGTCCGCCTCGTCATGTCAGTGACGATGTAACCGGGGGCCACCGCGTTCACGGTCACCCCGTAGGGGCCCAGTTCGATGGCGAGGGTCCGGGTCAGGCCTTCGATCCCGGCCTTCGCGGCGGAGTAGTTGGCCTGGTCGCGGTTGCCCAGCGCCGAGGAGCTGGAGAAGTTGACGATGCGTCCCCAGCCCTGTTCCAGCAGATGCACGCGGATCGCCTGGCACATCAGGAACGGTCCGCGCAGGTTCACGTCGACGACGGTGCTCCAGTCGTCGAGCGACAGCTCTTCCATCGGCCGGTCCCTGATCACACCGGCGTTGTTGACCAGGATGACCGGAGGCCCCAGCTCGGCCTCCACCGTGGCCAGTGCGCCCTTGACCTGATCGGGATCGCTGACGTCGGCGACGACGGCACAGGCGGTGCCCCCGGCTGCGCGGATGCGGCCCACGGTGTCCGCGGCGGCCCCGGCGTCCAGGTCGAGGACGGCCACCGCGGCGCCGTCGGCGGCCAGCCGCGACGCGGTGGCGGCGCCGATGCCTCGTCCCGCGCCCGTGACAATCGCTACACGTGACGACGTCATGAGTCCACCGCCTCCATCCGCCGACGCAGACTCAACGGCCGCATGTCGGTCCAGACTTCCTCTATGTGTGCCAGACACTCGTCCTTCGAGCCGACCACACCGGTTACCCGCCAACCCGCCGGAATGTCCCGGTCCGCCGGCCAGATCGAGTACTGCTCCTCGTCGTTGACGACGACCGCGTAAGACGTCACCTCGGTCAGTCCTTGTCTCTCGTGGGAGTGCGGGGCACGGGCCGGCCGGACAGGGAGGTGCGGATGATGCGGGCCACCTCTTCGCCCTGTCCGACCAGGTAGAAGTGGTCTCCGGGCAGCAGGTGCGACGTACAGGTGGCGCGCGTCACGGTGGCCCATTCGTTCAGGTCCCATCCGGCCGGCGTGGGGTCGTCCTTGCCGTTGACAACTGTGATCGGCGCCTGCACCGGCGGTCCCGCGACCAAGCCTGTCAGCACCAGCCCGAGGTCGGCGCGGATCACCCGTAGCACCATCTCCCGCAGGTCCGGATACCGCAGCAACGCCTCGTAGTTGGGTGCGCCGGTGGCACCGAGCGCGTCCAGGATCGTCTCGTCGGGCGCGTCGATCGGGAACCTGGCCTCCGGCCGCTGGGACGGTCCGCCGTGTCCGGAGACGAACACATGGGCCACCTGGATGCCTGCCGCCTCCAGCACACGGCAGAGATTGACCGCGAGTACCGCGCCCATACTGTGGCCGAAGAGGGCGATCCGGTGGAACCCGGCCAGGCGCACCACGTCCGCGAGTTCGGCGATGAGCGTCGGCTGGTCGGTGAACGGGGGCTCGGTCAGCCGTGTCTCCCGGCCCGGCAGCTGCACCGGGACCACGTCCACCTCTGGCTCCGCCGGGGCCAGCCAGGCGCGGTAACTCGATCCGTTGCCTCCGCTGTGCGGCAGGCACAGCAACTGGGTGTCGCCCCAGGCACGGTCGAGACCACCGAGAAACCACCGGTCCAGGTCCTCCGGGACACCGCCCGCTGCGGTATCGGCTCTCAATCTCCACCTCCGTTGTCGGCGGGATTCGTATACGTCACCACGGCCGGTTCCCCGCCGAGTTCCGGCAGCCGCTGGTGCGGGTCGGTCAGCGCGGCCCACAGAGTCCGGCGGAAGCCGTCCACCAGTCGCCGTGCGGACGACTCCGTGAACACATCCGTGTTGAACTCGACCGTGCAGGCCAGTGCGTCGCTCCCACCGACCACGGCGACGTCCAGGTCGAACTTGGCCGTGCCGGTGTGGACTTCGGCGACCTCGGTGGTGAGCCCGGGCAGCCGGGGCGCCACCCCGGTGGTGGCGTCGACGGAGAACACCACGTCGATCAGCGGTGTGCGGTCCAGGCTGCGGCTCGGTAGCAGTTCCTCCACGAGCCGGTCGAACGGCAACTCCCGGTGGGCGTAGGCGGCCAGTGCGGTTTCCCGGGTGCGGGCCAGCAGCTCGGCGAAGGACGGGGCACCCGACAAATCGGTCCGCAGGACGAGCGTGTTGACGAAGAACCCGATCAGTGGCTCCAGTTCGGGACGCGACCGCAGCGAGACCGGTGTGCCGACGCCGAAGTCCGCCTGGCCGCTGAGCCGGCCGAGGGTGGCCTGCAGAGCTGCGAGGAGCACCATGAACTCGGTCACCCCGTACGCGCGGGCCAGCGTAGCCAGCCGCCCGGTGTCCGCGGCGTCCAGTAGGTCGGCCCGGTACCGGCTGCCCGCTCCGCTGCGTATCCGCGGGCGCGGGCGGTCCGTGGGCAGCGTCAGGACGGGCAGATCCCGGAGCCGCTCGCGCCAGTGGTCCAGCTCGATCCGGTCGACGGTCGCGGTGAGGCGTCGCTGCCACAGCGCGTAGTCCGCGTACTGCACAGGGAGGGAGTCCAAGGCGTCCGGCTGCCCGCCGTACAGCTGTCTCACCTCTGCGAACAGCAGGCGGAAGGACTCGGCGTCGGCCACCGCGTGGTGCAGCACCAGCGAGAGGAGATGCTCCTCGGGGCCGATGCGCAGCAACTCGGCGCGGATCAGTGGGGCCCGGTCCAGCCGGAAGGGTTCACGTGCCGCCGTGACCGCCGCCCGCTCGGCTCTCGCCCTGGCCTCGGCCCGGGGCAGGTGGGAGAAGTCGGTCTCGGCCAGCTCGAAGGCGTCGGCGGGCTCCACCACTTGTACTGGTAGGCGGTCCTCCCCCAGGACGAACCGGGAGCGCAGCACCTCGTGACGGGCCACCACCTCCCGCAGTGCCGACCGCAGGGCACTGGTGTCGAGGCGGCCGCGCAGCCACAGGTTCATCGGCACGTTGTAGTCGGCGCTGCCCGGGCGCAACTGGTCGAGGAACCACAGGCGCTGCTGGTCCACCGAAAGGGGCGCCTGAGTGCCGGCCGCACGGGGAACCACGGGGGTGCTTCCCCCGTCGGCAGGGTCGGCGCCCGCCGCCAGGGTTCGCGCCAGCGCGGTGATGCGCCGGTGCTCGAAGAAGGTGCGCACCGTGAGGTCGACGCCGAGCGCCGTGCGAAGCCGAGCCACGGTCTGAGCGGCCTGGTACGAGTTCCCGCCCATGGTGAAGAAGTCGTCGTCGACGCCGAAGTCGTCGTGCCCGAGGACCTCCTTCCACACTGCGTGGACCGTCGTCTCCAGCTCGGTGCGTGGCGGGCGGCGGCTCTGGGCGGAGCGGGGCCGGCGCGATTCGGGCAGCCGGGCCGGGTCGACTTTGCCGTTGGCCGACAGCGGCAGTGCTTCCACCGGCGTAACCGTCGCCGGCACCATGTAGTCGGGCAGCTGCCGCCTCGCGTGCCGGACCACGTCGTCGATGTCCGCACCGTTCGCCGCGGCGACGACGTACGCCGCCAGCTCCGCCGTCGGACCGCGCCCGTTCCTCAGCACGTGTGCGTCGCGCACCATGGGGTGCCGGCGCAGCACCGTGGCGACCTCCCCGAGTTCTATCCGGTAGCCGCGGATCTTGACCTGGTCGTCGTCGCGGCCGAGGAAGTCGAGGGTGCCGTCCGGCAGTCGGCGCACAATGTCCCCCGTGCGGTAGACCCGTTGCCCGGCAGGACCGAACGGGTCAGGGACGAACCGTTCGGCGGTCAGGCCCGGGGCGCCGAGGTAGCCGCGAGCCAGGCCGCGCCCGCCGATCCACAGCTCGCCGGGCACCCCGACGGGCAACAGTTCGTCGTTCACCCCGACGACGTGCACGCGGGTGTCGCCGACCGGGCGGCCGAGCGGGATCGAGGCCGTGTCCTCGGCGGGTACGGAAGCGATGTGGTGCAGGGTGGTGTTGGTCGTGGACTCTGTGGGGCCGTAACAGTTCAGCAGCCGTAGGCTCGGCAGTGCACTCATCAGCCGCCGCAGATGTGGAACGGACGGGGCCTGACCGCCGATGCCCAGCTGCCGGACCCCTGCGAAGAGCTGCGGATCGGTGTCGATGATCAGTTGGGCCAGGGCCGCCGTCAGCCACACCACGGTCACCCCGTGGCCGCGGACGGCGGCGCCGAAGTCGAACGGGTCGATCGGACGCTTCTCGGGCACCGCGATGCGCGCGCCGTGCGCGAGCGGCAGCCAGATGTCCAGGTTCGACGCGTCGAAGTTGGTCGGCTGCGCCAGCAGGAAGGTGTCCTGCGGGCCGACCGGTGACTGATCGCAGCCGAGCACCAGGCGCACCAGCGCATGATGCGGAACGGCGACGCCCTTCGGCCGGCCCGTCGAGCCGGATGTGTACATCACGTACGCGAGGTGCTCAGAATCAGGACCGGGTGGGTTCTCCGCCGACCGTGCGTCGATCCGCGCACGGTCGCCGTCAAGGTCCACGACGTGCGTGAGACCGGAGGGCAGCTTCTCTCGCGCGGCCCGGTGGGCCACGGCGATGTCCGCCGCGCAGTCGTCGAACAGTGCGCCGATGCGATGGGCGGGGTGGGTGGGGTCGATCGGGAGATACGCCCCGCCGGCCTTGAGCACCGCGAGCATGGCGACGATCAGGTCTGTGCCCGGCGGCAGGCATAGGGGCACGATCATGTCCGGGCCGACGCCGAGTCCGATCAGATGGTGGGCGAGCCGATTGGCGGCGGTGTTCAGCTCCGCGTAGGTGACTGGTCCCGCCGGGCCGGTCAGCGCCACCGCCGTACCCGCCGTCGCGACTCGGCGCTCCACCACCGTGGTGATGGTGTCCACCGGGGTGGAGACGGTGGTGTTGAAGGTGTGGAGCAGGTCGTGCCGCTCGACCGGATCCAGCAGGTCGAGCTCGGACAGCCGGCACTCGGGTGTCTCCAGGGCCGAGCGCAGCAGGCGCTGGTAGTGCCCTGCCATCCGCGACACCGTCTCGCGGTCGAACAGGTCGGTGCTGTAGTTGAGGCGTGCGGTGAGCCGTCCTTGCCGGCCGGTACGCAGCTCCAGCACCAGGTCGAAGGCGGCCGTACGCTCCTCCACCGGCATCTTGGTCACCTGAACGCCGTCCAGGGTCAGCCGGTCCTCCGGTGCGTCGATCACTTGGAAGAGCACCTGCACCAGCGGGTTGACCCCGGTGTCGCGCGTCACGCCCAGGCTGCTCACCAGGTCTTCGAACGGCACCTCCGAGTGGTCGCCCGCTGCCAGCGTCGTCTCGGTCACCTGCCGGAGCAGGGTGGTGAACGCCGGGTCGCCCGAGCAGTTGGCACGCAGCGGAACCGTGTTGACGAGGAAGCCGACGAGGTCCTCGATCTCGTGGCGGCCACGGTTGGCGAACGGCGTGCCCACGACCACGTCCTTGTCGCGCCCATAGCGGGACAACAGGGCGAAGAAGGCGGTCAGGAGGGTCATGAAGGACGTGACGCCGTAGCGGTGGCCGAACTCGGTGAGCGCGGCCCCCGTTCCGTCCGGCAGGTCGAAATAGAGGGTGCCGCCACGGCCGGTGGGGTGTGCGGGACGGGTCCGGTCGGCCGGCAGTTCCGGCTGTGCCGGTACACCGGCGAGGCGTTCGCGCCAGTAGGCCAGTCCCTCCCGGTGCGCCTCGCCGCCGAGGGTCGCCCGCTGCCACCGCGCGTAGTCCCGGAACCGCAGCCGTACCTGCGGCAGGTCAAAGGGCAGGCCGCGGCGGAAGGAGCCGTACAACTGGCTGAGTTCGGAGAAGAGCACCTCGGTCGCGCGCCCGTCGGCGACCATGTGGTGGACGACCCAGGCGAGCACGTGCTCATGGGGGCCACGACGGGCGAGCGTGACCCGGATCAGCGGACCGGTGGACAGGTCGAACGGCCGCACCGCCTCGGCGGCCAGCAACGCGTCGAGTTCCTCCTGCGACCCGTCCGTCAGGTCGCGAACCACCAGCTCCGCCGTCGGGTGCGGTTCCACCACCTGCCGGGGCACACCGTCGGTGGCCACGTAGCGGGTGCGCAGGATCTCGTGGCGTGCGACGAGTTCGCCCAGGGCGCGGCGCAGGGCGTCGGCATCGAGTGCCCCGTCCAGCCGGAAGACCTCTACGACGTTGTACGACGAGTCTCCCGGCCGCAACTGGTCCAGGAACCACAGCCGGTGCTGTGCCGAGGACAGCGGTGCGTCGGCTTGCTCGTCCCGGGACGTGAGGCGCGCGGGTGTGGCGGGTGCGGTGCCGTCCGCCGGGCCGCGCCCGGCCGAGCGATGGTGCCCGACCGCCGCCGCAAGCGCCTCGGGGGTGGCGTGACGGAAGAACCGGCTCATCGGGATCTCCGCCCCGAAGGCCTCGCGCACCCACGACAGCAGCCGGATCGCCCGGATGCTGTCGCCTCCCGTGGCGAAGAAGTTGGTGTCGCCGGCCACGGACGCCCCGGGCAGAAGGGCGGCGTAGCCTTCCTCGATGATCCGCCGCGTCACGCTGCCCGCGTCCTGCGGGGATCCGCCCCGTTCGGCCGCGGGCGCCGGACGTCGGTCAACGGCGAAGCCGTGGGGACGATGGGCCGCCAGTGCGGCCAGGTCGACTTTGCCCGAGGCGGTGATCGGAATCCGTTCCACCTCGACCAGCAGCGTCGGCACCATGTACGTGGGCAGCCGGTCGGCCAGGTGACGGCGGATGCGGTCGAGGTCCGGCCGCTGTCCGGCCGCGGGCACAAGAAACCCGATCAGCGTCGCGTCTATGTCGGCGACGACGGCTGCGGAGATCTCGGCCGACCCGGTGAGGGCCGCCTCGATCTCACCCAGTTCCACGCGTTGCCCGCGGACCTTGACCTGCCGGTCCCGGCGGCCGAGGAAGACGATCTCGCCTTCCGCCGACCAGCGGGCCAGGTCGCCAGTGCGGTACATGCGGCCACCCGGCCGGAACGGGTCGGGGAGAAAGCGGTCCGCCGTGCGGCCTGCCTGGCCCAGGTAGCCGCGCGCCACTCCGGCACCGCCAACGAACAACTCGCCCACCGCGCCCGGGGGCACGGGTCCCAACGCGTCGTCGAGGATGTACGCCTGATGGTTGTCGACCGGGAGGCCGATCGGCGGCGGGGAACGCCACACGCCGGCGCACTCCTTGTAGATGACCCCGATCGTGGTCTCGGTCGTTCCGTAGCCGTTGACGAACCGGCGGCCACGGGACCAGCGCGTGGTGAGCCGGCCGGAGAACGGCTCACCACCGACCGAGACGAGCCGCAGCAGCGGCGCACGGTCGGGGTCGAGCAGTTCCAGCAGGGCCGGTGGCAGCTCGGCCACCGTGATCCCGCCTTCGGTGAGCGCCCGGGTCAAGCCTTCGACCGAGCGCCGGTCGTCGTCGCCGATCATGTGCAGCGAGGAGCCGCTGAGCAGCGCGCAGAAGATCTCGAACACCGACACGTCGAAGCCGGGCGACGCGTACTGGAGCATCCGGTCCTCGGCGGTCAGTTCGAAGAGCTGCTGAAGGGACTCGACGAAGTTGACCGCGCTGTCGTGCTCGACGAGCACCGCGCGGGGCGAACCTGTGCTGCCGGAGGTGTACATCGCGTAGGCCAGCTGGCGGGGATCGGTGGACGCCGGTTCGATCGGCGCCGTATCTGTCTCCGAGTCCCCGGCGTCGTGCGCGTCCAGGTCTACGACCGCCCAGTCGCCGTCCGGGATCCGGTCGCGGAGCACGGCGTCGGTGACAACGGCGGCGACCCCCGCGTCCTGCAGCAGCGTCGCGAGCCGGCCCGGTGGTACGGCGGGGTCGAC
This sequence comes from Streptomyces sp. NPDC058469, assembly GCF_042721125.1. NCBI lineage: Bacteria > Bacillati > Actinomycetota > Actinomycetes > Kitasatosporales > Streptomycetaceae > Streptomyces > Streptomyces sp. NPDC058469. Next base: position 32,965 of record NZ_JBHXME010000027.1, on the reverse strand, counting down.
GGGGAGCCAGGCGGCACCCGTGTACAGCGCGCCGAGACAGGCGACCACCCAGCGTTTGTCATCACGCGTGACGTAGACCGCTACCAGGTCCTCGGGCGCGAGGCCGACTGCCACGCGCAGCCGGTGGCCGATGCGGGCGGCCTCCCTGGCGGTCTCGTCATAGGTGAGGCTTCCCGCCGCGTCCACCAGTGCTATCCGGTCGGCGAAACGCCGCCGGGCCCGGTCGAATGCGCTGGTGAGCGTGTCGGGGCGGCGGGCGAGCGCGGTGCGGTTGGGCTCCTGCGTCACCTCGCGCAGGTCGTCGTCGGACAGGGAGTGGAGTGCGGACAGCGGGGCGTCCGGCGTGGCGAGGGCGGCCTCCAGCAACTCCTGTGCTCCTCGGAGAACGCCCTCGACGAGCCGCGTCTCGTGGCGGTCGGGGTCGTGGTCGGCCATGAGGACGCCCGTCGGGAATATCCTGAAAAGGACGTCCGCGGAGTCGTGATCGTCCACGCCGTCGGCGCGGCCAGCCCCGTAGGGCTCCACCTGCAGCAGGATCGGCGGTGCGGTGCGGGCCGCCGGTCGCCTGCCCGCCGTCCGGGCCTCGGCGAGCGCCCGGTCCACGGCACGGACCAGGTCGGACACGGGCCGGGCCGGTTCCACGGTCAGCGACAACTGCTGGACGCGGCCGTGGCGGACGGCGACCAGCAGCTCCGCTTCCGCGCAGTAACGCGCGACGGAGGCCAGCACCGCAGCCAGGAGTACCGAACCGGCCGGCGCACCGGTCTGCGCCACGCAGTCATCCAGGGCCTTGACCGCCGTCTCTCCGAGGGGCCGGACGATTCGGTGGCGGACGGGGCGTGGGGTGCGTCCGGTAGCCACCGCGCGGGGCAGTGCCGTGGGAAGCTTGCGCGGCCCGGCGTCCGGCCGGGGTACGGCGGAGCGGACTGCGACCTCACGGATCCGGTCCAGGAATCGGGCGCGCCGCTCTTCGAGCGTGATCTCCGGTTGCATCCGGCCACTTCCTTCGCGCAGGGCTCAGCGCGGGTTCGCGCCTCGCACGGCGCGAACCCGACGGGACCTGACGGTGCTCAGCCGGTGACGGTCCCCGAGTCGACGGATTCGGCTTTGAACGCGTCGACGGCCGACGCGAGTTCACGGACGGTGGAGCGCTCGAAGATGAGCGAAAGAGGGAACTCGACGCCCCAGACATCCCGCAACGTGTAAGTGACCAGCGTGGCGAACATCGAATGACCGCCGATCGCGAAGAAGTTGTCGTCGAGACCGAACCGATCATGTTTCAGCACCTCGGCCCAGATCTCCGCCACGCGAGACTCGGTAGAAGTCGGCTCGTTCGTGTCAGCGTTCAGCAAGACGTTCTCCCCCATGAGTTGACCGGTATCGAATATCGTCAGCAGCTGCTGACGGGCGGCAATCGGAAGCACATCGTACGTGACGACATCACCATATGCCGGAACACGCTGTCGAATCATTTCACAAAGCCACTTCAGCGGCCTGCGCCCCGGCTCACACGGAGCGCGGTGCCGCCCGGCCGACCAGTCGCCGAGGCTCCGTTGCCCCCTCCAGCGAGACATCACTTTCGGGCCAACCCGCGTGGCCGATAAGGACCTTGACCCGAAAGAGCCGGTATGCCTAGCCTCGGGAAGACATTCGATCGGACGGGGGAAAGGGTTAACCGGTGGCTTCGTTTTAGCGTACCCGGATTCGGGCGACCTCCATCACCTCATCTGAAGCATCCTCGAGAGCCACCACCCTTTCCGAGAGGTTTCCCTTTGCTTCGCGTCGCTTTCGTCAACATGCCTTTCGCCGACTGGAACCGTCCGTCGTTCGCGCTGAGTCAACTCGCCGGACTGATCGGCAAGGAATACCCGGGACGGGCCACCGCCGAGGTGCATTACCTCAATGTCGATTTCGCCAAGTATTTCGGCGTCGGCACCTACGAGAAGATATCCGGCGACATGACCCACCTCTACAGCGGAGTGGGAGAGTGGCTGTTCCGGCACATCGCGTTTCCCGAGGAGCCGGACAATTCGGAGAGCTACTTCGGCAGGTTCTACCGCGAGCCCTCATGGGTGTCCTTCCGGGAGGACCTCAAACAGCGACGCGAGGGCACCGAGGCGTTCCTGGCCTCGCTCATCGACCGCTACGACCTTGCTTCGGCTGACGTAGTCGGTCTGACCACGATGTTCGCGCAGACGGTGCCGGCCATAGCCCTCGCAAAGATGATCAAGGACCGGAACCCCGAGGCGGTGATCCTGCTCGGCGGCTCGAACGTCGAGACCACCATGGGAGCCGTCCTGGCGGCCGAAGTGCCGTCCCTGGACTACGTCTTCTCGGGTCCGAGCCTGGTGAGCTTCGGACAGTTCCTCGACCACCTGCTGACCGGCGGGACGGACGACATGCCGCAGATCCAGGGCGTCATCAGTCGGGAGAACTGCACGCTCCCCCAGGTCCGTCTGAGCGTCGGCCGGGACCGGGACATCAACGACTACGTGCCGCTCGACTACGACGGCTTCGTCTCCGCCATGCGCGACGCCGAGGAGGTCGTGGCAGAGGGGCAGCTCGAACCCACGCTGTTCTTCGAGACCTCGCGGGGCTGCTGGTGGGGCGCGCGCAGCCACTGCACATTCTGCGGGCTGAACGACGAGACCATCGGATTCCGCCAGATGGACCCCGACCTGGCGGTGCGACAGTTCGAGTGGTTGTTCTCGTTCCACCCTGAGTTCAAGAACTACATGTGCACCGACTACATCCTGCCGCGCAACTACCCGACCGAGGTCTTCCCGAGGGTCGAGGCCCCGAAGGACGCGTCCATCTTCTACGAGATCAAGGTCCCGGTCAGCGTGCCCAACATGCAGGCCCTCGCCAAGGCCCGGGTGAACCGGGTGCAGGCCGGGATCGAGGCTGTCAACAGTGACATGCTCAAGCTGCTGGGCAAGGGCACCACCGCCTTCCAGAGCCTCCAGTTCATGAAGCTCTGCCTGCAGTACGGCATCCACCCGGAGTGGAACCTCCTCGCCGGCGCGCCGCAGGAGCCCGAGGAGATGTACGCCAAGTACGAGCGGGATTTCCCCAACCTGGTACACCTCACACCGCCGACCGGAGCCTTCTTCATCCGTTTCGACCGGTTCAGCCCCTACTTCAACGAACGGCTCAAGTACGGGCTCGACCTGCGCCCGATGGACTTCTACCCGCTGGTCTTCCCCTTCGAGCCGCAGCAACTGGACCAGCTGGCCTACTTCTTCTCCGACCACGGCGCGGCCCCCTACGCCATGACCGCGCTCAAGTGGTATCCCGCTCTCCAGCACGCGGTCGCCGAATGGCAGGCCCGCTGGGACGACGGCGAACGTCCCCGGCTGGCGCTCGTGCAGGACGGCACGGAGACCTTCATCGAGGACACCCGCTTCGACACTGCACAGCGGATCCCGGTCGACAGGCACATGATGCACCTGCTGCGGGCTCTGAACGCACCCCGACGCCTGGACCAGTTGACCGCCCGCGACGGGATGTCGGAATCCCGACTCGGCGAGATGGTGGATCTGCTGCAGCGTCGGCGGATCCTGTTCGAGGAGGACGGGAGGTTCCTCAGCCTGGTCACGGGTGTGGAAGCCGCCGCATAGCGACGCCCCGTGAGAAGACGGGAATCCTTGAAGCGCAGTGCAGTACTGACAAGAGTTCGGAGCCATGGTGAGAGAAGCGGACAGCGCGGGCGGACCGGAGCGCGCCGTACCGAAGGACTGCATTCCCTCACCTGCTCCGGCGGAGGTGGACGACGAGGCCTGGCCCCACTTCGGCCGTCTGTGGCTGGCGAGCGCCGTCTCCGCGCTGGGAGACGGCGTGCGCAACGCGGCGTTACCCCTGCTGGCCTTCTCGTTCACCGACAACCCGGTGCTGTTGTCGCTGACCACCATCGTCACCGCCCTCGGAATGATGACGGCGCCGATCGGCGGGGTCTGGGCGGACATCTTCAACCGGCGGGCCCTGCTCGTCGCGATCGACGTGTGCCGGTGCGCCGTCGTCGGACTGATCGCCCTCGGTGTGCTCACCGACACGCTCGATCTCGTCTTCGTCTACGTCGCCGCGGCGGTGCTCGGCATGGGCGAATCCGTGTTCCTGGTCACGGCCCAGGCCTTTCTTCCGAAGGTCGTGCCGGCGGAGCGGATGACTACGGCCAATGGCCGACTGCACGCCGTGCAGGTGGTCCTGCGTGACAGCATCGGGCAGCCGCTGGGCGGTGTGCTGTTCGCGTTCGCCGCCGCGGCTCCTTTCATCCTTGACGGCGCCTCGTTCCTGCTCGGCGTGGTGCTGCTGCTCTTCCCGTTCCTGCGATCCGTACGAACCGATCCGGCCGGGCCACGGACCGCCTGGTGGCCGATGATCCGCGAGGGCATGAGCTATCTACGGGAAGACAAACTGCTGATGCGGCTCGCCCTGGTGCTCGGCACGCTGAACTTCTTCACGATGAGCCTCGGCGTGCTCATGGTCCTCTACGTCATCCAGTGGCTGCACCTGCCGGAGAGCGCGTACGGCTTCTTCCTGGCCGCGAACGCGCTGGGCGGGGTCCTCGGCGGACTGGGCAGCGACTGGGTACGGCGTAAGTTCGGCGTACTCCCCGGCGCCGTGGCCGCCCTCGCCATCATGGGCGTCGCCTGCCTGATCCTCGGCGGCACCCGGGTGTCCTACGTCGCCGCCGTCGCGTTCGGAGCCGTCGGTTTCGGCATCGCCACCTGGCAGACACTGATCACCGCGTTCCGGCAGACCACCATCCCCCAAGCCATCCTGGGCCGAGTCAACGGGGTGTTCCGCCTGCTGTCGGTGTGCGTGTCACCCTTCGGCGCCATCACCGCGGGTCTCGTCGCCAAGTTCACCCAGGTCAACGTGCCCATCCTGGTGTCCGGCGTCGGCATCCTCGCCCTCACCGCGATCAGCGGCGGCCCCCTGCTGCGGATGGGCGCTGCACAACCCGCCCGCTGACACCCGGCCTCTACGGATCCGGTAAGGGATCAAGACCCGGTCCATTCGCGGGCCGGCAAACGGCTTCTTGCCATGGTTGGCTCTGTTTCCGCTGGTCAGCGACGTCTCCGACGTGTACCACCAGCGGACCAAGAGCCTGCCGGCAATTCAGCTCCAGGACCGGCATCGTGAAGGCCGTCCTCTCCTTCACCACGCATCAACGTGAGGTTGGAAGAGGCTCGGTGTTCTGAAAGTCGGGCGGGTGCCGGCATGCCGCCCCGATTCAGGAGGCTGTGATGGCTGCGGCCACGTCCTCGTCCCCGTGGCCACCTGCTATCGCTTCGTCCCAGCGCTTCTGCACTGCCTCGGTGAGGGGCAGGGCAATCTCGTGGTGGTCGGCGGCACTGAGCGCGAGGGTGATGTCCTTGGCCGCGTGGCGCAGTGGGAAGCCCGGAGTGAAGTCGTGCTGAACCATGGCGTGGCCTTTGGTCACGGCGTAGGCGGATCCCAGGGGGCTCTCGGAGAGGGTTTCCAGTACCTGGTCGGGGTCCAAGCCGAGTGCGGTGGTGAGGCTCATGGTTTCGGCCATGCCTTCAGCCAGGACAGCCAGCCAGTTGTTGAGTACGAGCTTGAGCCGACTGCCGTCTCCGACGCGGTCCAGCCACAGGGTCTGGTGACCGATGGCGTCGAACAGCGGCTGGACGCGTCGGCGAAGTGCCCGGTTCCCGGAGGCGAGGATGAGCAGTTCCCCTCGCTCTGCGGGTTCTGAGCTGCCGGAGACGGGTGCGTCGACGAAGGCGACGCTCTGGTCGGCGAGCTCTGCCAGGTGTTGGGTCGCGCTGGTGCCGACGGTGCTCATCTGGACCCACACCGCCTGCGCGGGGAGCGTGGCCAGCGCGCCTGCGGAACCGGTCATCGCGCTCTCGACCGCGGGGCCGTCGGTGAGCATGGTGATCAGGAGGTCGGCGTCCGAGGCCGCCTCGGCCGGCGAGGACGCGACACACGCGCCCTGCGCGGCCAGTGCCTCGGCCCTCGCCCTGGTCCGGTTCCACACACGCACGTCGAATCCGGCCCGCAGCAGATTGCGTGCCATGGGGGCTCCCATCACCCCGACGCCGAGGACGGCGACCTTTGTCTGTGCGGTCTTGGTTTGACTGGTCATCACACACTCTCCGGGGACGGGCCGGCGACCGGAATGGCCGCCGGCATGATCGAGTCGATTTCCTTCAGGTAGGCCTAGCCGAGCGTGATGCCGGCCGCGGCGAGGCCGTCCTCGGCGTGGTCGGCGTGCCGGGTGCCGGGTGCCGGGTGCCGGGTGCCGACGATGGCCACGTGCACGTGGGGATGGGCAAGGGCCCAGGAGATGGTCAACTGGCTGACGGTCATGGCGTGGGATGCGGCGAAGCGCTCCAGCTCGCTGCCGACGGTCAGGTTGCGCCGACAGGTCTCGCCCTTGAAGACGCCGCTCTTGCTGCGCCAGTCGTCAGCGGGGAAGGTGGTTTCCCCGGTGAGGGGGCCGGTGAGCAGGCCATGGGCGAGCGGGCCGTAGACCAGGACGCCGATGTCGTGCTGCCGGGTGTGAGGCAGGACGGTGTCCTCGATCTCGCGGCGGAAGAGGTGGTACGGCGGCTGTAGCGTCTCCACCGGCAGGGTCCGGGAGAACTCGGCCATCTGTTCGGCATTGACGTTGGACGTGCCCACGTGGCGGATCCTGCCGGAGTCCACCAGTTCCTTCAGGGCACCGCCTGTGTCGGCGAACCGCACCTTCGGGTCGGGCCGGTGGACCTGGTAGAGGTCGATGTGGTCGATGCCGAGCGCGGTCGGGCTCGCGTCCACACCCTCACGCAGCGCCCGGGGGCCGGCGTCCCGGGTCACACCGGTGTCGGTCCTGCGCAGACCACCCTTGGCCGCGATCACCAACTCGTCGCGGTTCCTGCGCAGTTCGTCCCGCGGGGCGCTGCCGATCAGCCGTTCCGAGGCGCCGAAGCCGTATGCCTGGGCAGTGTCGAAGATGGTCACCCCGAGCTCACGTGCCCGGCGGATCGCCGCTTTGACCTCGTCCTCGGCGAACACGCCCCAGTCACCGCCGAGTTGCCGGGTGCCGAAGCCGATACGCGAGACCGGCAGCCCTGTCCTTCCCCATGTGGTGGTACGCATCGTCATCCTCCAAGAGGGTGTCGAAAGGGACTGTGTGGGGTCAGCGGTCTGTCTCCTTGTGCTCATGGCCCGTGCCGGGTGAGGTGGCCGGCACGGCCCGGCGACGCGTGCTGGTGCCGTGGCCGCGCGTGAGTACGGCCACGGCGGCGAGCAGGACCAGTACGACGCCGGTGAACCATGTCGTCGCCGTGGTCACGGTCATCGACCGGGTGGCGACGCCGAGGCCGACGGGCAGCAGGGCCAGGCCGAGGTAGGACGTGAGGAAGAGACCGGCGAGGGCCTCGCCGCGCCGGGCCGCGGACGCCGTGCCGGCCACCTGGCCCACCGCGGACTTGAACAGCACCCCAGCGCCTACGCCGGCGGAGATCCCGGCGAGTACGAACACCGGCAGGCTGGCGATGTGCATGGCGACCGCGAGGACCGCCATACCGGCGGTCAGAGCGAGCAGGCCGAAGGTCCACCGGGTCCGGTCACCGAGACGGCCGGTGAACACCTGGGCCGCCGCGGCGGCACCGAACACGCTGAACACGATCAGCCCGGCCAGCGCGCGGGAGGGGTGGTGCAGGGTCCCGCCGACGAACCCAGGGACCAGGGAAGTGAACAGGCCGAAAACGGCCATGGACGCGAACCCGGCCGCCGCCGCGCCCAGGTATCCCCGCTCGCCCAGGCCCTCGCCGACCCGCTGAGGCCGGTACGCGGGCCGGACGGCCGGCTTCCGTACGGTCTCCGGCGTCAGGGCGATGGCGACGACGCCGATCACCAGCAGTACGCCGAAGACCGCGTACGGCAGACGGAGCGGCGCGCCGAGGTACTGGGCGAGCGCCCCCGCGGCGAGCGGGCCCAGGCCCAGGCCGCCGATGTTGGCCGCGGTCGACACGATCTCGAACCGCCGCGTCGAGGTGCCGGGCCGGTGCGCGCTGTGCAACTCCTGCAGATGGGCGGTGGCGGTCGCCGTCAGCATGCCGACGCCGAGGCCGGTGACCAGCCTGGCGACGATCAGGACCGGCAGCGACGGCGCGGACAGGAACAGGGCGGCGGCGAGCAACTCCAGTGCCAGGGCGGCCGTCATGATCTTCTTACGGCCGACCCAGTCCGAGACGTGCCCGGCGAACAACAGGCTGGTGAGCACGCCGACGGCGTACACGGCGAACACGACGGTGACCGTGAACGTGGAGAAGCCGTCGTGAGCCTGGTAGAGGGGATACAGCGGGGTGGGCACGGTGGAGAACGCCATGGCGGTGACGAACACCGCGGCGATCGTCCAGAACCCGACGCCGTAACGACGGGCGGAGTGCGGGCGCTCCGCCGCCCGCGCGCCTCGATCAGGTGCGCGGTCCGTACGCGGATCCGCGGTCGACATCATCAACATCAGATCACTCCCAGCCATGGAGGATGGAATCCGGCGGCCTGGACCGCCTGTCCTCTTCAACGTGCACCTGGAGACGTTGTTTCCCATTTGGGAGAGATGGCTGGAGATAATGGTTATCTCCACATCAGCTGACCAGGCAAAGGTGGCAGTCATGGATCTTCGGCAGATGGAGGTCGTCATCGCTGTCGCCGAGGAGGGCGGGTTCAGCGCGGCGGCCCGGCGCCTGCACGTGGTGCAGTCCGCGGTCTCCAGCACGGTGCGCGCCCTGGAGCGCGAGCTGGGCACACCCCTGTTCCACCGCACCACACACCGAGTGTCGCTGACCCCCGCGGGGGACGCCTTCCTGCCGGCCGCCCGTGCCACCCTGGAGGCCGCCGAACAGGCCCGTGCCGCCGTCGACCTCGCCCAGGGCGAGCTGCGCGGTGAGATCACGGTCGGCGTGATGCAGGGCCTCTACGCCGGCCTCGCCCCGGCACTGGCCGACTTCCACCGCGAGCACCCGGGTGTAACGGTGCGGCTGCGCCAGGCCCCCGTCGACGACATCCCGCAGGCACTGCGCGAGGGCACCGCCGACCTGGCCGTCGCCGCGCTGGACGCCCCGCGGTCACGCGGGCTCACCTCCCGCTTGCTGTTGCGGGAGGAGATGGTCCTGGTGTCAGCGCCGGCCGAGTCACCGCGGCCGGTACGGCCGGCGACCCTCGCCGAGGCAGGTCGCCTGCCCCTGGTGGACTTCCCGCCGACCTGGGCGATCCGGCACGAGGTCGACAAGGCGTTCCGCGCGGCCGCCGTCGAGCACACCACCACCTTCGAGGTGAACGACATCCTGGCAGCCGGCGACCTGGTCCGGTACGGCCTGGGCGTGTGCATCATGCCCCCATCACTCGCGGCGCGATTCCCCGAACTGCCGACTCGCCCCTTCATCGCGCAGGCACCCTCCTGGACACTCAGAGTCATCCATCCCCGCGGAGAACAGCCGCCCGCGGTCGCCGCGCTCCTGCGACACATCAAATGACCGGCCCGCCGTCATGCGGCATGAGGACATGACCGGCCCCGCCTCCCACCAGGAAGACGCCGGAACCGCTCACTTCAGCCCCAGGACAACATCGCGCAGGCGGGGCACCCACCCCAATCCAGGTGGAACGAGCACTACCGCACCACCACCGCGGCCGCCGCTGTCCGTTCGGTGGCCGCAGCCGACGCGGCACCCGTCGCACCGACCCCGCCTCGCCACCGACCACCCGCTCTTGCTCCTGCAGTTCCCGCAGCGAGGTCCGCCGGTCCCAGTAGGGCAACGGGTCGACGAGGTCGGCGTGGATGCTACCCATCTCCGTGAGCGGCATGTCGCCAACCGTATCGAGCAGGACGGGCCCGACGCCGCGCATCGCGCCGACAGCCGTTGCCCCTTCCTCCTCGCCGCCCAGGCGGGTGAAGCGCACGTGGGTGACGAACGCGCCACGCAACTGGTCGGGCAGCTCCGTCAGTTCGGGCAGCCACTGTGCGGCCACCGAAGACCTGCCACCGTCCCTCGACCGGAACCCACGTGGCCTGGGCCGAATCCAACGCCATCGCCTTCGTGGGGAGGCCCGGCGCGGTTCAGGACATGCGCAAGCCCTGACTTGAGGTCACACCCCTGATGACGGACTGTCCGATGCGCGTGTGGCCATTCACGGCACGGACCAGCTGCGGCGCGCCGGCCATTGTCGTTGATCATTCTTCAGGGCTGGCAGAGCCATTCCTGCACGCGTGCCGACACGTCCACAACGACCACCACGACAGCCTCGCCCACACCTGAGCCGATGTCGGTGACGGTGACCGCAGAGGCCGGTCAGCAGCAGGACCCGTGCGGCGCGCTACTGCTGGTTGAACATCTACCGGTCACGTCGTCCATGCCGGTGCGGACGGACTGGTCACCGATGGTGTCATTCGGCTGGTGCGCGCGTGCGGACCGCGGCGACGACCCCGCCGTCGACAGTCAGGTCGGTGCCGGTGATGAAGGTCGCCTCCGGTCCCAGCAGGAAGGCCGTGGCGCCCGCGATGTCGCCGGGCGTGCCGAGTCGCTTGGTCCCGGACATGTCGATCAGCGCGCGCATGATCTCGCCGGCCGGGCCCGCCAGTTCGGCCTGGCCCATGGCCGTGGAGATGACTCCGGGGCTGACACTGTTGACGCGCGCGCCGCGCTGCCCCCACTCCGTGCTGGCCGCCATCACCCGCAGGTGGTTGGCGCGCTTGGAGATGCTGTACGCCGTGGCCGCGTCGGTGACCATGTCCGGGGCGAGGAAGGGGAGTTGGAGCAGTTGTCCGGAGGGCGTGGTGGCCAGCGCGCGCTCCTGCTCCGGGGGCAGAGGGCTCGCCAGATGGCCCGCCATGCTGGCGATGACGACGCCGGCGCCGCCGGGCGCGATCACGGGCGCGAACGCGTCGAGCACGAGCGCGACGCCGAGCAGGTCGACAGCGAGGATCGCTTCAACGGAAGCCTGGACCGGTGACAGACCGGCCGTGTGCACGACCTGCGTGACCTCTCCCGCGTCTCGGGCCGCGTTCGCCAACTCGTGCACCGAGTCCGCCGAGGTCACGTCCACGACGTGCGTCACGACGGTCAGGCCCTCACCGGTCAGAACCTGCTCGGCGCGCTTGAGGGTCTGCTCCCCGATGTCGGCGAGCAACACTGTCCGGCCCTGGCCCAGACGGCGGGCCACGGCCTCTCCCATGCCGCCTGCCCCGACGATGACCAGCACTGGTCCACCCATGTTTCCGCACCCGATCCCATATTCGAGACTTTTCGTCTCGCTGAACGCCCAGAATACGGGTTCGGCTACGCTCGTCAACATGTCCGACTCCCGACGGGGCCGCACTCGTAGCGAGACGACGCGCCGGGCCATCCTCGAAGCGACCCGAGACGAGCTGGCGGCGAACGGCTACGACAAGCTGTCCATCGACCGCATCGCGGCCGCCGCGGGCGCGGGCAAGCAGACCGTCTACCGCTGGTATCCCTCGAAGAGCGCCCTGGTCGCCGAATGCGTCCTCGACGGCTACGGCTTCCCCCTCACGAACTCCGTCCCGGACACCGGCGTCATCCGGCGCGACCTGCGCGACTGGCTGGGAACCTTCGCGGACCTGCTCGCCCACCCCCAGACCGCTGCGCTGATCCGCGCCTCCACCGCGGCAGCGGCCGAGAGCGACGACGTGGCGGTCAGGTTCTACAAACACGTCACCGCCGCAGCCGAAGACGCCCTCGCCGAGCGTCTACGAGCCGCCGCGCCTGTCGACGACACCAGGGCCGTCGCTGCCGCTGAAGCACTCATCGGGGCGATGCTCTACCGCCTGCTCGTACGGCAGCCCGCCACCCCACAGTTCCTCGACAGCCTCACGGACACCGTCCTGAGCGGGATACAGGGCACGGGCGGCACGGTTCCGACGTCGTAGGGCGCCTAAGCGTGCACAGGTTCGGATGATCAGACGGGCAACGTGCACCTGTGTGCCGGCCCGTCACGTCCATCGGCATCGACCTCGGCCTGACTGGCCCAAGCGGATCAAGCCCACCTGCGACGTGGCCTCGTGTGGCAGCAGCACCACCGAGTGCCGACAGGAGTCACTCTCCCTTCCTCGCCAACTCCGGCTCGCTCAAAGGAGGTTCTTGCGCAGCGCTCCCGCCTGGGCGACCAGGACGACGTTCTCCGGCCTGCCGAGGCTGCCGATGTCGTGCAGGGGGTCTTGGTCGACCGCCACGAAGTCCGCGGTCTTGCCCGCCTCCAGGGAGCCCAGTCGGTCGTCGACCCCGAGGAGCCGGGCCGCGGTGAGTGTGCCTGAGGTGATGGCGACCAGCGGGTCCATGCCGAGTTCCACCAGGTACGACAACTCGCGCAGATTTCGGCCGTGCGTGACGACACCGGCGTCCGTGCCGAGGGCGATCGGGATGCCGCGGGCGATGGCGTGCGCGATGTTCTCCTTGGTGATGCCGGCCCAGCGGCTCTTCTTGCGGAAGTGGTAGTCGGGCATGGTCGCCTGGTCGAGCGGGGCGAAGACCGTGGCGAGGGTGGGGACGAGGACGGCTCCCCGCTCCAGTGCCAGATCGCACAGCTCGTCGGTCATTCCGTAGCCGTGCTCGATGCTGGTGACACCGGCCTGTAGGGCGTTGCGGATGCCCGCGGTGCCCTGGGCGTGCGCGGCGACCGTCTTGCCGCGATGCCGTCGGGCCTCGTCGACGACGGCCTTCAGTTCGTCGGGGGTGAGCCCCTCGTCGTCGGGGTCGTCGTGCGGGCTGCCCATGCCGCCGGTGGCGCAGACCTTGATGACGTCCGCGCCGTCGCGCAGCATGCGCCGGGCCGCGATCCGTACCTCGTCGACCGTGTCGGCGATCTCAGCCAGATGCGGGGCGGCATTCACACCGCTGGGCAGCGAGCAGTCGGCGTGCCCACCGGTGTGGCCGATGACCTTGACGGCGGTCTGAAGCCGGGGGCCTTCGACGAGGCCCCGTTCGACGACGGTGCGATAGCCCGCGGGCAGACCGCCGAGGTCTCGCAGCGACGTGACGCCCGCGTCGAGGGTCGTGCGAAGTCGCCGCGCGATCTCGAAGGTCTCCACCGTCGGGTCGGTGGTCAGGCCCGCGGTGAGCCCGCGCCCCGGGGTCATGCACAGGTGCGTATGGCAGTCGAAGAAGCCGGGGAGCAGGGTGCGTCCGGACAGGTCCACCGTTACCGCCGTCGGTGTCGGGGGCGCGGTCGCTGCCGGTCCCGCGTAGGCGATGAGACCGGCGTCGTCCACGACGAGGACCGCGTCCGGTACGGGCGCGGCTCCGGTTCCGTCGATCAGGACCGCGTGCTGGTAGCGGGTGTTCATGGCATCTCCGTAAGGAAGCGGTGTTCGCCGGAGCCAACCTCGGGGCGCTCCGCCATGCCCGGCAGGTCGATCAGCGCGGTGGCGCCGGGCGGGACCGTGACCGTCACGCGCAGCACACCGTCGACGCGGGACCAGGCCACGGCGGCGCGGCCGTACGGCGTTTCGTGGGTGGCGGAGGCGTGGGTGAGTCCCCCACCGGGGCGGGGACGGACCAGTAGGCGGCGGTAGCCGGGGGCCGCGGGGGCGAGCCCGGCCACAGTGCGGTGCAGCCAGTCGGCGACGGCGCCGAGGGCGTAGTGGTTGAAGGAGGTCATCTCGCCGGGGTTGACCGTGCCGTCCGGCAGCATGCTGTCCCAGCGTTCCCAGACGGTGGTCGCGCCCATGGTGACCGGGTAGAGCCACGACGGGCAGGTCTTCGTCAGCAGTAGTCGGTACGCCGTGTCGTACTCCCCCGCGTCGCACAGCGCGTCGCAGATCAGCGGCGTGCCGACGAAGCCGGTGCCGATGTGGAAGTCGCCCTCGCGGACGAGTTCGGCGAGGCGGCGGCCCGCTTGGGCCCGATGGGCGTCGGCGAGCAGGCCGAAGCGCAGGGCGAGGGCGTACGCGGTCTGGGCGTCGTTCGTCAGGAGGCCGTCCGGGGTGACGTACTCGTCGCGGAAGGCGGCCCGTACCGCCTCGGCCAGCTTCGTGTAGTGGGCGTGGTCGTCGTCCCTGCCGAGGAGTTGGGCGGTGCGGCCGAGCAGCGAGGCCGAGTGAACGTAGTAGGCGGTGGCGACCAGCTGTTTGTCGGTGCGGGCGTCGCCGGGGCGGTCCGGCGGGGCGGTGGGGTCGAGCCAGTCGCCGAGTTGACGGTCGGTGTCCCACAGGTGCCGGTCACCGGCCACGGCGGTGATGCCGTCGACCCAGGCCTTCATGCTGTCGTACTGGTCGGCGAGGATGCCGAGGTCGCCGTGGCGCTCGTACATCACCCAGGGCACGACGACCGCCGCGTCGCCCCAGGCGGCGGCGCGCAGTTCGGGGAAGCGGTCGGGGAAGAAGGGCACGTACATCGGGACGCGGCCGTCCGGGTACTGCTGGGCGGCGAGGTCGGTCAGCCAGGAGCGCAGCAGGCCGGAGCAGTCATAGAGGAAGGTCGCGGTGGGGGCGAAGATCTGCACGTCGCCTGTCCAGCCGAGGCGTTCGTCGCGTTGCGGGCAGTCGGTCGGGATGTCGACGAAGTTGCCGCGCATGCCCCACACCACGTTCTCGTGCAGGCGGTTGAGCAGCGGATCGGAGCAACTGAACCAGCCGGTGCGGCGCATGTCGGTGTGCAGGACGACGGCCTGGATGTCGCCGTCGCCGATGTCCCCCGGCCACCCGGTGACTTCGGCGTAGCGGAAGCCGTGGAAGGTGAAGCGTGGCTCCCACTCCTCGCCGCCCGCATCGCCCCGCAGGGTGTACGTGTCCGTGGCGCGGGCCTCGCGCAGCGGGCGCACGGCGAGTTCGCCGTCCTGAAGCACTTCGGCGTGGCGCAGGGTGACGGTGTGTCCGGGCTCGCCGGTGACCCGGATGCGGAGGCGCCCGACGAGGTTCTGGCCGAAGTCGAGGATCGTACGGCCGGACGGTGAGGTGAGGACGTCGACGGGAGCCAGCGTTTCAGTACGGCGTACGGGCGGGCCGTCGGGCGCGACGAGCAATGCCAGGTCGTCCGGCAAGACCTCGGCCGGACTCCAGTCGGCGGGCTCGCGGCGTGCGTCGTACTCCTCGCCCTCGTAGATCCCGGAGGTGAGGATCGGGCCGTGCGCGGCCTGCCATCCCGAGTCGCTGCCGAAGGTCTCGGTGGTGCCGTCGGTGTAGCGCACCTCGATCTGGACGAGGGCGGCCAGCCGGTCTCCGTAGATGTTGCGGCGTCCGCCGCCGAAGCCGATCCGGCCGCGGAACCAGCCGTCGGCCAGCAGCACGCCGACCGTGTTACTCCCCAGGTGCAGCGCTTCGGTGATGTCGTACGTCTGGTGGCGCAGCCGCTCGGTGTAGTGGGTCCAGCCAGGGGCGAGGACGTGGTCGCCGACGCGTACGCCGTTGATCTCGGCCTCGTACAGGCCGTGGCTCGTGGCGTAGAGGCGGGCGGACGCCACGGGCGCGCGCAGCCGGAAAGTGCCGCGCAGTACGGGTGGCGAGACCTGTCGGTCGGTGGCCTCGGGCCAGGCCGGGGACACGAAGCGGGCCTGCCAGTCGGCCGGTTCGAGCAGCCCGGCCTCGACGGTCAGCGGCGCGGACCACGGGCTCGCACCCCCGCCCTTCGGCCCCCATACCCGTACGGACACGCCGACTTGCTGGCGCGAGCGCAGGGGGTCGCCGGGCCAGGGCACCAGGACCGAGTCCGCGGACAGGCGACGGGCCGTGTACAGCTCCCGCTCACCGTCCGTGAGCCGGATCTCGTACGCCGACTGGGTCCAGCCCGCACGGGTCGTGACGGCCTGCCAGGTCAACCGGGGGCGGGGCTCGCCGATCCCGAGCGACTCCCGGTGGTGCTCGGCCCGCAGCGCGGTCACGTGGATGTCCTGGTCAGGCATGTGCTTCCTTCGAGTGGGCCTCGGCCGACGTGAGAGGGAGAGCGAAGTGGAAGACCGCTCCCTGCGGCTGGTTCCCGGCCGCGTGGATACGGCCGCCGTGACGGGTGATGATGCGGTGGCTCAGGGCCAGGCCGATGCCGCTGCCGTTCTCCTTCGCGGTGAAGACGCCGTCGAAGATCCGGTCGCCGGGAAGGTCGGCCGGCAGACCCCGGCCGTGGTCACGGACGGCGAGTTCGGCGTCTCCGTCCGCAGTCCGCCGCGTGGTGAGTTCGACCTTGCGCTCCCCCGGCGGCCAACTCGCCATCTCCTCGATGGCGTTGAAAGCGAGGTTCATGACGACCTGCCCGATGAGGACGTTCTCGCAGCGCACCGGGAGGGGCTCGTCGGTGAGGTCGAACTCGACGTCCACGGCGTGCTGTTGAGCCCTGACGTCGATGAAGTAGGCACAGTCCTCGACGATCGTGTTGAGGTCGGTCAGCTGCTCCGACTGCTCCAGGCGGCCCACGTACTGCCGCAGGCTGCCCAGGATCCGCCGGGCCCGCTCGATCTGCCGTACGGCGTTGTCCAGCCCCCAGGCGACGGACTCGTCACCGGCGGCGAGCCGGCCGCGGGCTCCCTCCACGAAGTTGTACGCGGCGGCGAGCGGCTGGCTCACCTCGTGCGCGATCGCCATCGCCATGTCGCCCATGGCGTTGTAGCGGGCGAGGTGGTTGAGGTGCTGGGTGTCCCGGCGGTGTTCCTCCTCGGCGCGCACCCGGTCGGTGATGTCGTAGAAGAGCACGAGCCGGCCGCGCAGATCGCTCTCGATGTCGATGTGCTGGCAAGTCGCCGCGTACCAGCGGGCTTCGCCGCCGGGTGCGCCGAGGCGGTAGCGGCCCTCGCGCTCGGGGACGGCGCCGTCGCGGCAGTAGTCCGCGAAGTCGGCGCCGTGCAGGGCCGGTACGTCGACGCCAAGCAGCTTCGCGGCGGACTCGCTCGCGAAGACCACACCGCCGTCGTCGTCGAGGACGACGATGCCCTCGGCCAGATTGCCGAGGAAGGTGCGCAGTCGCCCCTCGGTGCGGAACAGGTCACGGCGGACGGCCTTCTCCTCGGCGATGTCGCGGAACTGGACCATCACGACGGGGCGCGAGGGCAGATCCACGCGGATCGCGATGGCCTCGGTCAGGAACTCCTCACCGCTCTTGGAGCGGTAACACCACTCGGTGGCGCTGACCCCGTCCTCGACCGCCTGCCCGAGCCAGCGGTGCCCCAGTTCCCGGCTGTACTGGCGGGCGTTCTTGCTCATGTCGGGGGCCTTGAGCGGCTTCAGCTCGTCGACGGTCCACTCCAGGAGGTCGCAGGCCGCCTGGTTCGCCCAGAGGATGTCGTACGTCCTCGCGTCGTGGAGGAGCACGCAGTACTTCAACGCCTGTGTCAGGGCCCGGAAGTCGGCCGGTGCGAGATCGTTCATACGGCCTTGCCCTCGCTCTCATCGGGCGGCCGGGAGCCGCAGTCCCAGCCGGAGTACGTCGCGGACCAGCGTCGCGATGCTCTCCGCGCCGGTCTTCTCCCGGATACGGGTGCGGTGTACGTCGACGGTCTTCGTGCTGATGCCGAGCCGCCCGGCGATCTGTTTGCTGGGCACGCTGTCCAGCACCAGGTGCAGCACCTCCCGTTCGCGGGCGGTCAGAGTGTCCAACCGCCGCAGCAGATCCCGGCGTTGGGCCAGTTCGTCGAAGCGTTCCCGCGCCGTCCGCTGCGCCGCCTGCACGACGTCGAGCATGTGCTGGGGGTCGTAGGGCTTCTCCAGGAAATCGACGGCCCCGTTCTGCAGGGCGCGTACCGACATCCGGATGTCCCCGTGCGCCGAGACGAAGACGACGGGCAGCGCCGCCCCCGCCTCGTTCAGCATCTCCTGGACGCCGAATCCGCTGATCTCCGGCATCCGCACATCGAGGACCAGGCAGGCGGGCCGGTCCCGGTCGTAGGACCGCAGGAAGGCCCGGGCGTCGGAGAAGCACTGCGAGCGGATGCCCACCGACTCCAGGAGCCAGGCCAGCGAGGTACACAACTCCTCGTCGTCGTCCAGGATGTAGACGAGGCACATCTCAATCGCCCCAGGCAGCCTGGGCGATCCAGTACTCGCTGCCGTCGGCGCTGACGCCGCGCTGCCACTCGCTGGTGCGCCGCAGCGCCGGTTCCACCCGCGCGGTCGCCGCGTCGGCGCCGTCGGGACCGTCCTGATCAACCTGCCAGTGCACCCAGTTGACCTCCTGGCCGGCACTGTCGTGCACGAACAGGTCGACGTGGTGCCAGCCGTAGTGGTGGGTGTCGGCGTAACAGGTCAGGAACATCGTCCGGTCGTCGGTGTCCGCGATCATCACTCTCCCGTCAACGGTGCGCTGAACAGCCGTTCCGTGCGGAAGGCCGAGATTCGGGGATGGTCCGGGCCGATCCGGAAGGTCACGTCGAGCTTTGCGACCATGACCTCCGCGGCTCCCGACTCGTAGCGCGAGAGCTGCTGCATCGACCAACTCCCCCGGGCGGTAGCGCCTTTGACGTGGACCACGCCGGGGAAGAGCAGGTGCACGTTGGTACGGAAGTGAGGGCTGGGCGGCAGATAGGCCGACAGCATCTCGACGATCGCCTCCCGGCCCTCGGTACGGCCGAACTTCCCGGCGTACTCGCTGCCGCCGCCCTCCCAGACCGCGTCCTCGGTGAAGAGGTCCCCCAACTCGCCTTCCGTACAGACCGGAACGTCACAGAGGGCGAGATAGCGGGCAAGGGTGTCCGTGACCAGACTCTCAGGCAGCCTCCCGCTCATGACGCGTCCCGTTCCCGCGCCAACCGCAGCCGCTCCGCACGGCGTTGGGCCTGCCGCTCGGGGTCGGGGACGGGCGCGGCGAGCAACAGCCGTTTCGTGTAGGCGTGTTCGGGGCGCTCGGTGACCTGGGCGGCGTCGCCCGTCTCCACGATGTCGCCGCGGTACAGCACGGCCACCCGGTGGCTGATGTGCCGTACGACGGAGAGGTCGTGCGTGACGAACAGATACGCCACCCCCGTGGCTTCCTGGATCTCGATGAACAGGTCGAGCACCCGTGCCTGTGTGGACAGGTCCAGGGCGCTGACCGGCTCGTCGCACACGATCAGTTTGGGGTCCCGGCACAGGGCGCGCGCGATGGCGATGCGCTGCCGCTGGCCGCCGGAGAACTCTCGCGGCAGCCGCTGCGCCGCGTCGTGCGGGAGGTACACCTGGTCGAGCAGGGTCTGGACGCGGCGTTCCGCGTCGGTGCGCGAGACACCGGTCACCAGCATCGGTTCGGTGAGGATGTCCATGACCGTCATGGCCGGGTTCAGCGAGGTGAACGGGTCCTGGAAAACGACCTGGATGTCCTTGCTCAGCGCCCGCCGCTCCCGCTTGCCGATCCCCGAGACCGGCTTTCCGGCGTAGCGGATCGCACCGCCGGTCACGGGAGCGAGGCCGAGGACCGCCCGGCCCAGGGTCGTCTTGCCGGAGCCGGACTCGCCGACCAGGCCCAGTGTCTCGCCGGGTGCGATCGACAGGGACACGCCGTGCAGGACGCGGAAGGGCTGCGCGCGGCGGCCCTTGCCCGGGTACTCCACGACGACGTCCTCGAGTTCGAGCAGCGGGGTCGCGTCCGCGGGGCCGGCGGTCATGACGTCACCTCCTTCAAGGGGGCGCCCAGGGCGGCTCGCGCCGGGCCGCCTTCGAGCGTGGAATCGAGGAGCATCCGCGTGTACGCGTGCTCGGGCGACGCGAAGATCTTCTCGATGGATGCCGTCTCGACGATGCGTCCGGTCTGCATGACGGCGACCCGGTCGCAGATGTCGGCGACGACGCCGAAGTCGTGGGTCACGAGGATCATGCCCATCTCGCGTTCCTGCTGGAGGGAGCGCATGAGGTCGAGCACCTCGGCCTGGACGGTGACGTCGAGTGCGGTGGTCGGCTCGTCGGCGATCAGCAGTTGCGGATCGCACGACACGGCGCCCGCGATCAGTACGCGCTGGGCCATGCCGCCCGAGACCTGGTGCGGGTACGACGTGAACACCCGCTCCGGGTCCGGGATGCCGACGCGTGCCAGGAGTTCCAGCGCCTTGGTGCGGGCTTCGCCCCTGGAGATCCCGAGATGCTTGCGCATGGGTTCGACGAGCTGGAAGCCGATACGGAAGCAGGGGTCGAGGTTGGACATGGGCTCCTGCGGTACGTATCCGATCCCGCGGCCACGCAGGGCGTTGAGCGCGGCCCGGCTCACCCCGAGCAACTCCTTGTCGGCGAAGGACATCTGATCCGCCGTCACCTCGGCCTCGTTCGGCAGCAGTCCGAGGACGGCGAACGCCGTCTGGCTCTTGCCGGAGCCGGACTCGCCCACCAGGCCCAGGACTTCACCGCGCTCCACGGTCAGGTCGACTCCGTCGACGACGGTCTTGTCGCCACCGGAGCCGTCGGAGCCGCGGGAACCTCCGGGCTTCGGGTAGCTGACGCGGAGGCCCTCCACGGTGAGCAGGCGATCGGACGGCACACCGGCAGCGGACTTCCTCGGCGCCGGCCGACGCCGGCGGATCCCCCGGGTCTCGGTCGTCGTCCCCAGTGCGTCGCGCACCGCGTTGCCGAGCAGGCTGGCCGCCAGGATGGTCACGGCCATCGCGAGGCCCGGCCACACCAGCAGCCTCGGTGCGGTGTAGACGTTGGTGAAGCCGTCGTTGAGCATCGCGCCCCAGCTGGCCTGGGACGCCTTTCCCAGACCGAGGAAGGACAGACCGGCCTGGATGCCGATCGCCACCGCGAACAGCTGTGTCGCCTGGATGACCGAGGGCGCGATGACCACCGGCAGGATGTGCCGTCGCATGATGCGGGGGTCGCCGAGGCCGGAGACCCGCGCGGCGTCGACGTACAGTTCCTCGCGCACCGAGACCACCGAGGCGCGGATCAGGCGGAAGACCATCGGCGCCATGATGACGCCAAGGACGATCATCGCGACGTTGAGGTCCTGGGAGAGGGCCGCCATCACCACCAGCATGACGATGATGGCGGGCACGGCCATGATCACGTTGATGATCCAGCCGGCGACCGAGTCGAACCAGCCACGGTAGAAGCCGCTGACCAGGCCGAGCGGTCCGCCGACCAGGAAGGCGACCAGGGCCGCGAGCGTGCCGCCGAGCAGGCTGGTCCGGCCGCCGTACAGCAGCCGTGACAGCACGTCCCGGCCGACGCCGTCGCCGCCGAGCGGGTGGGCGCCGGACATCGGTGCGAGGGTGTCCGACAGGACGCTGTGGTCCGGTGCGTAGTCGGTGAGCAGCGGGGCGGCCAGGCTCGCGAGGATCACCAGCGCCAGGACCACCAGGCAGCCGACGGCGACCGGGTCGCGCAGTGTCCGGCGCAGGAGGCGGTCCCGTTTGGGGAGCGCCGCGGTCTCCGGGACGGTCATGAGACACGCACCTTCGGGTTGAGCCAGCCGTACGCGATGTCCAGCAGCAGGTTGACGGCGACGACGACGGCCACGGTCACCACGACCGTGCCGAGCAGGACGGGCGCGTCCCCTCGGACCGCCGCAGAGTTGGCGAGGGTGCCGATGCCCGGCAGCCCGAACACCTTCTCCACGACGACCGCGCCGCCGATCAGGCCGATGAACTGGAGGGCGAGCACGGTCAGGGCGGGTGGGGCGGCGTTCCGCAGCGCGTGCCTGTACACGACGCTGCGGGTGCTGAGTCCCCGGCTGCGCAGGGTGCGGACGAAGTCGGCCCGCAGGACGTCGATCAGTGCCCCGCGCACCTGCATCGCCGTGGCCGCCGTGGCCGCGACCGCCAGGGCCACGGCGGGCAGGATGACCGATTGGAGCCATCCCGAGGGGGACGTGCCAAGGGCGACGTACCCCGTGGCCGGCAGCAGTCCGAGCTGGACCGCCATGACGACCGCGAGGACCAGGGCGATCAGGAAACTGGGGATCGCGGTGCCGAGCACCGCGGCGAACTGCACGACGCGGTCCACCCAGCCGCCGCGGAGCGCTGCCACGGTCCCCAGGGCGATGCTGAGGACCAGGGCGATCAGCATGCCGACGAGGACGATGGAGAGCGTGACCGGAAGGGTGTTCGCCAGGGACTGGTTCACCGAGTCGCCGGTGAACCAGGACTGGCCCAGATCGCCGTGCACGGCCCGGTCGATCCAGTGCCCGTACCTGACCACCAGGGGGTCGTCGAGGCCGAGTTCATGGGACTTGGCGGACACCTGGGCCGGCGAGGCGGTCTCGCCGAGGATGTTGCGGGCCACGTCGGTGCCGGTCAGGCTGAGCAGCAGGAACGTCGCGGTGGCCACGACGACCACCAGGACGACACCGGCGGCGATGCGCCGGAGCAAGAAGACAAGCACGGTCAGTTCCTCCTTCCGCGGGGTCGCAGCGGCCTTGCCGCTAGCTCTTGGCCGGCGCGAAGTTGTAGATCGGCGGGAAAATGCTGCCGGGCTGCGGCGTCACCTTCACGTCCTTGGCGGTCCCGTAGGCGTTCACAGTGGGAGTCCAGGGGGCATTCCACGCCTGGTCGACGACGTAGGTGTTGAGCTCCTTGAACAGCGCGGTGCGCTCGGCTCCGGTCGCCTTCGAGATCTGGGAGATCAGGTTGTCGGCCTTGGAGTCGTGGTACTTGAAGGGGTTCCCGGCCGACGTCTTGGTCAGCTCCAGCTGAACCTTGTCCCACGAGGTCGGGGCACCCAGCTTGAAGTAGGACAGGGCGTACTTTCCGGCGAACATGCTGCTGAAGATCTGGTCGCTCGGCAGGTTGTCCAGCTTCACCTTGATGCCGATGTCCTTGAGGGACTGGGTGAGGGCCGCCTGCTCCTGCGGGAAGAGGGCGGACAGGTCCGGCATGGTGACCGAGAAGCCGTTCGGGTAGCCGGCCTCGGCGAGGAGCTTCTTGGCCTTCGCCGGGTCGTAGGAGTACGTGGAGTTCAGCGAGGCGTCGTAGCCCTCCTCCCACGGAGCGAACAGCTGCGTGGTGGGCTGGCCGAGTCCGGTCTTGGCCGTCTTGATGATGGCCTGCTTGTCGAAGGCGTAGTTGAGTGCCTGCCGGACCTTGAGCTTGCCGAGCGCGGGGACGATCTTGCCGGCCCGGTCCCAGATGAACAGGCCCTCGATGTCGCCGGGTTGGTAGGTGACGACGTTCAGGCCGCGGCCCTTGACGGTCTTGACCTTGCTGAGGCCGAGCGAGGCACCGTCGAGCTGGCCCGAGAGCAGGGCGTTGGTGCGTGCCGTCGGGTCGGCCAGGTACTTGATCACGATCTTGTCGTACGGGAAGGCCTTCGCGTTCCAGTAGCCCGAGGTGCGCGTGTAGGTGTACGTCTGCCCGGTCGTGGTCGCCGAGGCGTCCAGCTGGTACGGGCCGGAGCCGACGGGAGCCTTCGGGTTGGTGAGCGACTTGGGGCTGGCGATCATGCCGGAGACCTGGCCCAGGGCGGGGAGCAGGGCGGCGGTGGGGTGGCTCAGCTTGATGGCGACGGTCTGCGCGTCCACGGCGTCCACACTCGAGATGTCCTGGATCTCGCCGGCGGCCGTGCCCGTACCGCTCTTGGTGTGCAGAAGGTTCTGCTTGACGGCCTGCGCGTCCAGCGCCGTGCCGTCGGTGAACTTCACACCGCTGCGCAGCTTCAGCGTCAGGGTGGTCTCGGCCTTGTCGTACGTCCACGAGGTGGCCAGGTTCGGAGTGGGCTCGTTCTTCGTGTTCAGCCGGATCAACGTGTCGTAGACCGGCTGGTAGTACGGGGCCTCGGGGCCCATGTTGGCCTTCGCGAGGTCCCACGGCGTGGCCGTGACCGACTCGGAGATGGTCAGTGTCTTGTCGGCGGCACCGGTTGAGGCGGTGCCGCCACAGGCGGCGGTTGTGATGGTCAGGAATCCGGCGCCGATGAACGCCGCTGTCTTGCGCATGATCTCTCCATCTGTTCCATTACCACTGTCTCCTCGGCTCCCCGTGGTCGTCCCGCTCCCCGGGTGTGAACAACCAGTCATTCGACGTTCCGAGCCTGTGGATCACTGCACGTACTTGGCGGCCCACTCCCCGCACTTGCGGACGCTCTCCTCCGGCGTCGGCTGGGCGCCACGGTCCACTTCGATGATCAGCCAGCCGTCGAAGCCGTCCGGGAGCGCGTCGACGAAGCCTTCGATGTCGGCGTTTCCGTGGCCCGGCTCCGACCAGAGGCCGGCCTTCACGGTCCTGCGGTAGTCCCAGCCCGCCTCCCTTGCCTCTGCGGCAAGGTTGAGGTCGAGGTCCTTGATGTGGACGCTCGCCACGCGGTCGGCATAGTCGCGGACGAGCTGCGCGGCGTCGGCGCCCGCCCAGGCCAGGTGGCCCATGTCGGGGCCGAACCCGAGGACCGAGGCGTCGACGGTGTCGAGGATGAAGCGGGTCTCCTCCTCGGTCTCGGCCCAGGTGCCCACGTGCGGGTGGAAGGCGGGGGTGATCCCCTGGGCGCGGATGATGCCGGCCGTCTCCGCGAGCAGGTCTCGTACGCGTTCCAGCCGGTCCTGGTCGGCGTCCTGGCCGACCGCCGGGCGGGCCACGCGCACCGCGTCCTTGGCCATCCCCATGGCGAGGAACATCGTGGGCACGCCGAGCTCCGCGTGCTGTTCGGCGATCCGCGCGGCGTTGTCCCGGTACTGCTGCCGTTCCCCCTCGTCCTCGGTGAGCCGTACGGGAATGTAACCGGGCGCGGCGCTGAGTCCGTACTCGGCCAGCAGCGCGGCGTACGCCGAGGCCGTCATGTCGCCGGGGACGTCGCTGTGCACGGCGGTGATGCCGGCGTCACGGATGACCTCCAGCCGGTTCTCCAGCGACGGCGCGAGGGTGGGGTCGATCCAGCCCTCGGGGCTCGCGACCCACTGGAGGGGGTTGATGGCGAGACGGTCCTGCCTGATCTTCATGTTCTCGGGTCCTTTCAGTGTGCGGGTGCGGCTCGGGATCAGTGGGCGTAGCGGGGCTCCGGGCGCTCGCAGCTGCTCTCCAGCGCGACGACCCGGTTCTCCTGCTGCGCGATCTCGAAGCTCGCGAGGACTTCCAGGGTGTGGAAGGCGAACTCGCCGTTCGCGCGGTGCGGCTCGCCGGCGAGCGCGCCGACGAGATCCCGTACGCCCAGGCCCCGGCGGTGTTGCTCGGGTGTGCCCACCGCGCCGAAGAGCTCGGTCACCGGGGTGAGGACTTCCCAGTCGCTGTCCTGGTGGCGCTTGATCCGTACGTCGCCGTCGAAGAAGTTGGGGTTCGGCAGCGCGAGCGTGCCCTCTGTGCCGTAGATCTCGATCCGGGGCAGCTCGGTGTCCCAGACGTCGAAGCTCATCAGGACGGTGCCGATGGCTCCGGAGGTGAAGGTCAGTACCGCGGACGCGTGGGTGGGCACCTCGACGGTGATCTCGTCGACCACGCGGTCGGGGCTCGTGACCTTGCGGGTCTTCGCGCCGATGCGGGTGGCCGCGGAGAGCGAGCTCACCGGGCCGAGGCAGTTGATGAGGGCTGCCAGGTAGTAGGGGCCCATGTCGAACACGGGCCCGGCGCCCGGCTGGAAGAAGGAGCGGGGGTCGGGGTGCCAGGTCTCGGCGCGGCTGGAGCGTACGAAGGCGGTGGTGCCGACGACCTCGCCGATGAGCCCGGCGTCGATCGCGTGTCGTGCGGTCTGCACGGCGCTGCCCAGGAAGGTGTCGGGTGCCGATCCCAGCAGCCGGCCGGTGCGCGCCGCGGCTTCGAGGATGCTCCTGCCTTCCTCGACGGTGACGGCGAGGGGCTTCTCCGCGTAGACGTGCTTTCCCGCCTCCAGCGCGGCGATGGTGGTCTTCGCGTGGAACTGCGGGGGCGTGATGTTGATGATGATCTCGACGCTGTCGTCGGCGAGGAGTTCGGTGTCGTCCCCCCATTCCGGTATGCCGAATTCGGCGGCGGCCTGCTTGGCGCGGGCCGGGTCGATATCGGCGACGCGGACCACTTCCAGCTCCGGGAAATTACGCAGGCCTTCGACGTAACGGCCGAATATGTTGCCCGCGCCCAGAATCCCGATGCGGTGCCGCGTGCTCTCCTGAGCCATGAATCTCCTGCGCTTTCTTGTCAGTTGGGGGACGTGTCGGTCGAGTGGGGGGCACGGCCCGTCAGGCCACGATCAGTGGCCGCAGGGTGCGGTGGGCGATCTCAAGCCCCGTCTTGACCTTCTCCTCGGTGCCGCTCCACACGGGGTCCTCGTGCTCGACCGAGAGCGTCCCGGTGAAGCCGTTCTCGTACAGGGCGTCCACGACGGCGTTCCAGTCGACCTGGCCGCGGCCCGGGACGCGGTAGCGCCACCAGCCGTTGTCCCAGGGGTCGTCGCGTTCGACCGCCTTGCCGAAGACGCCGTAGCGGTCGATCGCGCCGGGCAGGATCTCGGCGTCCTTGGCCTGGGCGTGGACGATCCGGTCGGCGTACGGCGCGATGGTCTTCACCGGGTCGACGCCGATCCACTTCAGGTGCGACGGATCCCAGTTGAGGTAGAGCCCGAGGGAGAACATCCACTCCCACAGCTCGGGCGAGTAGGCGAGGTTGCCCGGGTAGCCGTCCGGGTGCCAGCCCTCCATCACACAGTTCTCGATGATGAGGCGTACGTCGCGTTCACCCGCGTACTCGACGAGTTCGGGGAAGATCTTCTCGGCCTCGCGAAGGCTGTGCGCCACCGGTTGGGTCCAGTCGCGGCCGACGAAGGTGCCGACGTACGGAACGTCGAGGGCGGCCGCGGTGTCGATGACCTTCTTGAGGTGGGCGTGGATCTCTTCCCGGCGCCCGGCGTCGGGGTGGAGGTTGTTCTCGTAGTACGCGAGCGCCGAGAGCTGCAGCCGGTGACGCTCGAACAACTCCCTTGTCTCGTCCGCTTGTTGGGTGCCGAAGTCGGCGACCGGCAGGTGTGCGGCTTCGAAGTCGCGGCCGCCGGTGACGGGCCAGGCGGCGACCTCCAGGGCCTCGTATCCGGCCGCGCTCGCCCAGGTGGCGATCTGCGTCAGGGAGAGGTTCGGGAGACAGGCTGTGAGCATGCCGAGTTTCATACGGGGGCCTCCTGGCTCACGTGGTTGAGTTCGGGGCCGTCGATGCCGGTCCATGCGAGGGAGTCGGCCGACCGCAGCACGGCTTCGACAAGCCGGGCCGAGCGCAGTCCGTCCGCGCCGGCGGGCAGGCCTTCGGGCGCGCCGCCCTCGATCGCCGTATAGGTGTCGGTGACAAAGGAGTTGAAGCAGTCGGCGTAGCCCTGGGCGTGTCCGGCGGGCAGTCGGGAGAGCCGCCGTTGTTCGGCGGAGCCGTGCTGCGGATCGCGTACGAGAATCCGTGCGCCGTCCTGGGCGCCGAGCCATGCGGTCTCGGGATTCTCTTGGTCGAAGACCGCGCTCCCCTCAGCGCCGTCGAGTTCGAACCAGAGCCGGTTCTTGCGGCCCGCCGAGACCTGGGAGACCGTCAGCGTGCCGAGGACACCGTCTTCGGTGCGCAGCAGTACGGCGGCCACGTCCTCGGTGGGCCGGTTCGCGAACGTGGTGCCGATGCGGGCCGTCACCTCGGTGAAGCGGACTCCGGCGACCCACTCCACCAGGTCGCACCAGTGGGATCCGATGTCGGCGAAGGCCCGCGAGGGCCCGCCCTCGGCCGGGTCCACCCGCCAGGACGTCGCGTCCTCGGCCAGCAGCCAGTCCTGGAGGTAGCTGCCGTGGATGAGCTGCCACGCCCCGAACTCACCACGCAGGCGGCGGTCGCGGATCTCCCGGACGAGGGGGTGATAGCGGTAGACGAAGGGAACGGCCAGCAACAGCCCGGCGCGCTCGGCCAGTTGGGTCAGATGCTCGGCGTCGGCGGCGGACGTGGCCAGCGGCTTCTCGCAGATCACGTGCTTGCCGGCGCGCAGGGCCGCCTCGGCCTGCCGGACGTGCAGGGCGTTGGGCGTGCAGAGGTGCACCACCGTGACGCTCTCGTCGGCGAGTACCGCGTCGAAGTCCGGATACCGAGCGGGTACGTCCCACTCCTTGGCGACCTGTGCGCTGCGCTCAGGAGTCGACGCCACCGCTCCGGCCAGGACTCCCCCGGCCGAGCGGATCGCCGCGGCGTGTACCGCGCCGATCATTCCGGTCCCGATCACGACCGCTCGCAGGGAACCACTCACCGGTGCACCTCCGCCGTCTTCCGACCGACCGCGGCCTGAACACCGCGTTGCGCATCACCATCGTTTAGTTCGACGGAGAAGCACAAGAGGCCCTATTTAATTTTTTCCAAGGCCTAAAATCGACCAAACACCAGGCCTGAGCCGAAACGATCTCGGCGCGATCCCGACATCGTTGGCCTGAAGAGTCCATTGACGGACGGAAGGCGGCATCATTAAGGTCACTGGAATGCATAAAGGCGACGAATACAGCGAGGGACACACCGCCGGGACGACCCCGTCCTCCCCGGTGCCGGTCGCGCTGCGCAAGGTGCTGGACCTCGTGGTCTCCGGTGAGGCGACCAGCCGTGCGGAGATCTCCCGGCGCAGCGGCCTCGCCCGCTCGACCGTGGGCCAGCAGGTCGACCACCTCGTGGCGCGCGGCATACTCCAGGAACTCGAGAGCAGGGAATCGGTCCGGGGTCGCCCGCCGCGTGTCCTGACGATCAGCCCGCAGGCCGGGACCATCGCCGTCGCGGACATCGACACCCTGTCGAGCCAGGTCGCCATCGCCGATCTCACCCAGCGGGTGATCGCGCACGAGACCGTGGACATCCGGATCGACGCGGGCCCCCGTGCGGTGCTGGACGCGGTGACGGAGCGGCTGTCGAGCCTGCTGGCGAAGCACGGCCGCGACCCGGACCGGGTACGCGAGACGGTGGTCGGCCTGCCCGGCCCCGTCGACTTCCAGCACGGCTGCGCGGTACGTCCGACCGGCATGCCCGGATGGGACGGCTACCCCGTCGCCGAGCACCTGCGCACCGCCTTCCGCTGCCCGGTCGTGGTGGACAACGACGTCAACCTGATGGCTCTCGGCGAGGCAGGCCAGGCCACGGCGGACACTCCGCTGCTGTGCATCAAGATCGCCAGCGGTATCGGCGCCGGGATCGTCACCGCGAACGGTGACGTGTACCGCGGAGCCGACGGGGCGGCCGGCGACATCGGCCACATCCGGGCGGTCAGCGGCGGCGATGTGCTGTGCGCCTGCGGCAACATCGGCTGTGTGGGAGCGCTCGCCTCCCACCGGGCGATCCTGCGCAGCCTCGGCATTCCGGAGGCGACGGGCGAGGACCCGCTGCACGGCGCGCACGAACTGGCGCTGCGGGTGGCCAACAGCGATCCGCCCGCCCTGCACGCGCTGCGTCAGGCCGCCACCGAGATCGGCGAGGTGGTGGCGATGCTGGTGCACATGTTCAACCCCCGCACCCTGGTGCTCGGCGGCCCGCTGAGCGAACTCCGCGACGATCTGCTCTCCGGCGTCCGCGCGGTCGTCTACCAGCGCGCCCTGCCACTGGCCACCCGCAAACTCACCATCACCACCACCCAGCTCGGCGCCGCGGCCGGGATCCACGGCGGGATCGCGCTCGCCACCCGGGACATCTTCAGCCCGCCGGGCATCGCGAGACTCCTGGCGAGCGAACCCACGTAACGGCTCCTGATACGCCGGGCCGTGCAGCCGTGTAAAGGAATCCCCTACACACTCCAGCCAACTCCCAATTGTCGGCCCGTTCCTGCCACGCCTAGCGTGCAGGCACGGCGGGATCGAGGACCGCCCGGCAATGCGAGGAGTTCGTCCGGCGCGCCGACACCCGTCGGCTGGACCGGCTGTTCTACGCGGCCATGGGCCTGGCCGGCGCCGTCGGTATCCGGATCATGAGAAGGATCGACCCGCAGGGCGGACTGCCTACCGGAGTGCTCACCCCCGCCGCGACCGTAAAGGGAGCCACCGCATGAACTCCGAACTCACCCGCCTGTTCGACGAACCGTCCCCCGAGTTCTCCCCCGCGCCGTTGTGGTGGTGGAGTGGGGAGAAGGTCACTCGGGAGCGGCTCACCGAGCAGTTGGAGCAGTTGGCCGGGCAGGGCGTGAAGAACGTCGTCGTCATCAACCTTGCTCCGGCCGGCCCCATGGTCGGAGCAAGGTCCGATGACCCGCTCTGGTTCAGCGAGGAGTGGTGGGACCGCTTCGCGGATGCCTGCGAGATCTGCGAACGGCTGGGGATGCGGATCTGGTTCTACGACCAGATCGGGTTCTCCGGAGCCAATCTGCAGGGGCGACTGACGCAGGATCATCCCGAGTACGCCGGGGCCACGCTGCACCGCACCGTGCTCCGGGTCGGTGCCGACGGACGGGTCGCCGTACCGCCGCCGGCCACTCCGGTCGCCGCGTACGACGCCGACGGGCGGCGGCTCACCCTCGGCGACGACGGGCGCCTGATCGACGGGAAAGCCACCCCCGAGACCCCGGTCACCCTGGCCTACACCCTGCCGACCGCCTACGACTACCTGTCCCGCGAGGCCTGCGACGCCCTGCGCGACTTGGTGCACGGCGAGTTCGAGCGCCGGATGCCCGAGCGGCTCGGCCGGGTGATCGCCGGGAGCTTCCAGGACGAGCTGCCGATGCACAACTCCTGGACCCCGCGGCTGCCCGAGGAGTTCACCAAGCGCCGCGGCTACGACCTGCTCGACGTGTTGCCCACGCTCTGGGCGCCGGAGGCCACCGAGGACGGCGCCAAGGTGCTCGGCGACTACTACCACACCCGGGCGGAGCTTGCCGAGGAGGCCTTCTTCCGTCCGCTGGGCGAGTGGCACTCCGGGTACGGAATGCTGGTCGGCGCCGACCAGTTGAACCCGGCCCGCGGCGGGCAGCCGATCCAGGCGACCCAGTTCTACTCCGACTACTTCCGCACTCACCGCTGGTTCGGCGCCGCTGGAAGCGACCACGAGGGCGATATCAAGGTGCACAGCTCGATGGCGCACCTCTACGGCCACGACCGGGTCTGGTGCGAGTCGTTCCACTCCTCGGGCTGGGGCGGCACGCTGGAGGACACCTACGACTGGCTGCTGCCCTTCTTCCAGTCCGGGGCCACCCTCTACAACCCGCATGCGGTCTACTACAGCATGCGCGGCGGCTGGTTCGAATGGGCGCCGCCCTCCACCGACTGGCGCCAGCCCTACTGGGGGCAGTACGGACCGTTCGCCCAGGCCGTCTCACGGATCTGCTCGATGCTCAGCTGGGGCACGCCGGTGTGCGATGTCGCCGTGCTGCACCCTGCGGGCACGGTACGGGCCCGGCTTCCGTTGGACGCCCCGGTCGACCACAACTTCGACGCCGCCGACCCCGGCCCGGAGTACGGTCCCCTCGCCCGGCTCCAGATCCAGTACCTGGAGCTGGTCGGCCAGAACAACTGGTTCCACCACCGCCCCGGCGCTCTGCGCGAGGCCGCGGTCGAGTACGACATCGTCGACGAGCACTCGCTGCAGCGGGCCGTCCCCGAGGACGGGTGGACCGCGATCGACGCGTTGCGCTACCGGTGGGTCGTACTGCCCGGCTGCGCGGTACTGGAGACCGCGACCGCCCGGTATCTGCTCGAACTCCTGGACGCCGGCGGCCGGGTGGCACTGCTCGGCGAACCGCCCTCGGCAGCCGCGGAACGCGGCGGCGACGACGAACTGGTCCAGCGGATCGCCGCACACCCGCGGGTCCTGATCACCGACGATCCCGCCGAACTCGCCCGTCGGCTGGCCGAGGGGACCCGGCCGCTGCGCTCCTCCGTCCCGGTGCTGGCCCGCGCGAAGGGCTCGGAAGGCGTGGCCTTCGTCCCGGCCGCCTCCCCGAACGCCTCCCGCTACCCCCTGCGTGACGGCAGCGGCTGGTGGTGGAAGGACTACGACTTCGACCCGGCCCGCTACGCCGCCTCCACCACCCTGTGGCTGGACGGAACGCCCGCCGCCGTGGAGCTGTGGAACCCGGCCACCGGCGAACGTCGCCCGGCGCGTTTCGCCCGGGAGGGCGAGCAGACCCGGGTCGAGGTCGACTTCGCGGGCGCCCCGGCCCAGCTCGTCGTCTGGTCCGACGAGCCGTCACCGGCCGCCGCGCTCCGGCCGTCCACGGTCGGGAGATCGGCAGGCGGGGATTCCAGCTCCCTCGCGATCGAGGGGCCCTGGCACGGCACCCTGCTGCCCACCCTGGGCGCGGCCAACGCCCGGGGCGACGTCGCCAAGCCGGACGGGTCCGAACCCGCGCCGCAGATCTGGGAGTTCGAGGCCGCCGAGGCGCCGGACGGTCCGTGGTCCACGGTGCACGCCACCTTCGGGCCGCACGGGCTCGCCCACCCCGCGACGCCGGTGGCCGAACTGCCCACCCCGCTGCTCCCCGACCGGGCTGCCGCAGCGGCCCGGGGCGAGGACGCCCTCGCGGAGGAAGCCGCCTGGTACCCGGTGGAGTACTCCGACAGCCGAGGCATCCACAAGGACCCGCGGCACAAGCTCGGCCCCAAGGGGCGCGTCCCCGAGGAGTTCCTGTCCTTCCCCGGCCCGGCCCCGGGAGAGGGCGTGCAATACCGCACGGTCGTCGGCACCGGCGTACGCGGCACGGTGGAGCTCCTGGTCGGCGCGGGAGCAGCGAAGCGCGTGTGGTGGAACGGGGTCGAGGTCACGCCCCAAGCCGCGCCGCCCGGTGTCATCCCGGCGGAAGGGGCCCCGGCCGGCGAGGGCTATCTGCTGCGCGCGCCGGTCACCGCCGGCGCCCGCAATGTGCTGGAGATCCGGCTCGCCGACTGGAGCCGGGCGACCGGTATGCACGAGGGCAAGGGCACCTCCGTCGACGCGTTCTGGGCGCTCGCCGAGCCCGGTGG
The DNA here is from genome assembly GCF_042721125.1 of Streptomyces sp. NPDC058469. NCBI lineage: Bacteria > Bacillati > Actinomycetota > Actinomycetes > Kitasatosporales > Streptomycetaceae > Streptomyces > Streptomyces sp. NPDC058469. The sequence goes on along the minus strand of NZ_JBHXME010000027.1, from coordinate 287 downwards.
CTTCCCCGACCGTCCCGAGTACCTGACCACCACGGCCCCGGAGGGCGGCCGGGAGACCCGCTTCCTCCGCGAGTTCACCATCGACGCCGTACCGGACCTCGCCGAGGCCCTGGTGGGCGCGGCAGTCGAACTCTCCTTGCTGGTCAACGGCGAACCGGTGGGCCGCCAGGCCAAGGTCGAGTACTACGCGGGCTGGGGAGCCCGTCCCGCCTTCTTCGTCCACGATGTCCGCCCGGCGCTGCGCCGCGGCCCCAACACCCTGGAAGTCGTCCTGCACAGCTCCGATC
>NZ_JBHXME010000026.1:0-76665 GCF_042721125.1 Streptomyces sp. NPDC058469 | reverse complement strand
CTTTGTCTTCGGCCGCTTCTTTTTTTTAAAAGACACAGATACACCGAGATCGAAACCGCCTGCCAGGTTAACGCCTACCATAAGTCGGCGGATACGAACGGGCGTTGGGCCGTCCAACGGCCCAACGCCCTTCGTCCATGTCGTCCATGCCGTTCATGCTGACGCGAGGGCCTCGGTGGGGGTGAGGCGGGCGGCCCTGATGGACGGGTAGACACCGGCGATCATGCCGACGAGTACGGCGCCGCCGAACCCTTCCGCCACCGAGGTGAGCGGGACGACCGGCGGCCAGTGCTGGTAGGTGGCGTAGCCGACGGTGGCCAGGACGCCGAGGACCGTACCGGCCACGCCGCCGAGCGCGGACAGTACGACGGACTCGGTGAGGAACTGGCCGCGGATCTGGCCCCGGTTGGCGCCCAGCGCGCGGCGCAGGCCGATCTCACGGCGGCGTTCGAGGACCGAGATGACCATGGTGTTGGCCACTCCGATACCGCCGACCAGCAGCGCGACTCCGGCGAGTCCCAGGAAGAGGGCGGAGAAGGTGGTCTGGGTGGCGCGCTTCGCGGCCAGCGCGTCGGACGGGCGGCTGATCTGGACCATGCCGGGCAGTTGTGGGTAGACCGTGGCGGGCAGCACGCCCCGGACCGCCTCCATGGCGGATTCCCTGGCCTTGATGTAGATCACCGTGGGGTGTCCGTCGAACTTCAACTGGGCGCGGGCGGCGTCCCATCCGACGAGTACCGAGCGGTCGATGTCGGGGGAGAGCGGGGTCCGGGCAAGGATGCCGATGACCGTGAACCAGCGGTCGTTGATGTAGATCTGCGGGGCGGGTCCCCGGTCGTTCAGCTTCGCGAAGCCGAGCCGGGTGGCGGCGACCGAACCGAGCACCGCGGTGGGGAACCTCTCGGTGGCGGCGTTGAGGAAGCGGCCCGACCGCACCTCGGCGTTGATGGCCGGGAGCAGGTTGACCTCGCTGGCCAGGATGGTGAGTCCGGCGTAGTCGCTGGGGTCGACACGGTCCGAACGATGCACGGTGGCATGGGTGTTGGCGACGGCACTGGCCATGGTGACCGGACCGATACGGCGGACCATGTCCACCGATTCCGGCGGGAGCAGCACCGGTGAGTTCGGATTGGGGACCGGCTGCGCCTGGAGCATGTTGGTGCCCATCGCCGAGAGCTCGTTCAGCAGCGCCTTCTGGCTGGAGGCCGGGATCCCGGTGACGACGATCATGGTGGCGATGCCGATCGAGATGCCAAGGGCCGACAGCGCGGCCCGCATCTTCCGGGTACGGATGCCGAGCAGCCCCAGCCCCAGAAGGTCCAGCGGGGCCAGCCGTACCGGCCTGCTGTTCGCCTCGGTGACGGTGGTGTTCATGACCCCTCATACGTGTCGGCGACGAGGCGCCCGTCGAGGATCTCCACCCGGCGGGGCAGCCGCTCGGCGATGTCCCGGTCGTGGGTGATGATCGCGATGGTGGTGCCCTCGTCGTTCAGCTCGGTCAGCAGTTCAAGGACGGCCCGTCCGTTGGCGGTGTCCAGCGCGCCGGTGGGCTCGTCGGCGAGCACCAGCGCGGGGTTGTTGACCAGGGCCCGGGCGATGGCGACGCGCTGGCGTTCACCGCCGGAGAGCTGGTGCGAGAGGTGTCCGGCCCGGTGGCCCAGGCCGACCCGGGCCAGCGCCTCCAGCGCCAGCGGACGGCGCCGGCCGCGCGGCACACCCGCGTAGAGCAGGCCGGTGGCGACGTTCTCGGCTGCGGTCAGCCCCTCGGTGAGATGGAACTGCTGGAAGACGAAGCCGAGCCAGCGGCCACGCAGCGCGGACAGCCGCCGGTCGGAGAGCGAGGAAACGTCCCGGCCGCCGATCTCCACGGTGCCGCTCGTCGGCCGGTCCAGGGTGCCCATGATGTTCAGCAGAGTGGACTTGCCGGACCCCGAAGGTCCGACGATGGCCAGCAGTTCACCGGTCCCGATGGCCAGCGAGACATCGTCCAGCGCGTTGACCCCGCCCGGATACGCCATGCTCGCGTTGCGGACGGTGAGTACCGAACGTGTGCGGTCGGTCATGAGGCCGTTGCCACCTTGGTGCCCGCGGTGATGCCGGTGCCGCTCACTTCCACCAGTCCCTTGGCGAACATCCCCGTCTCGACGGCCAGCAGACGGCCGCCGGGGAGCTGGAGCGCGTAACCGCCGCCGCTCAGCGCGAGCAGCGCGCCGACCGGCACGGCCAGTACGCCCTTCTTGGTCTGCCCGGTGAACTGCACTTGTACGGGTGCGGAGTTGAGGCGGCGCAGCGCCGCCGTGCCGTCCAGCGAGACGGTCACCACCAGCTGCGGTGTGCCGCCGGAGTCACCGCCTGCCTGGTCGGCGGCCTGGGCATCCGTGCTGATGGCCGAGACTGTGCCATGAGCCTCGGAGTTGTCGGGCAGCGTCACGGTCGCCTTGTCGCCCTGCTGGATCGAGTCGACGTCGGTCGCGTCCAGCGGCACCGACACCGACTTGGCGGTACCGGTGACCGACATCAGCGTTCCGGTGGCCGGGTCGCCGGGCTGCGCCTGAACGGCACCGACCCGTACCTCGCCCGGCAACACCGCCACGTCGCCGGCGCCGAGGACCCCGGTGGAGGGCATACCGACCTGGGTCTGCCACCGCCCCACCGCCGCGATCAGGGAGGCGGTGAGCACCCCCTCACCGGGCTTGACCCGGACGTAGGACGGGGACGGGGACGCCGACGGGGAGGAGGACGGCGAGGCACTCGCGGCGCCCGTCGGCTCCGGCCGCTGCGCGACCCAACTGCCCGACGCCGGCTGGGCGCCGATGTCGTAGCCGAGCGCCCTGAGGTTGTCCGCGACCACCTTCACGTCCCTGCCCATGAGACCCCTGGTGTCCAGGGGGCGGAACAGCGGTGTGGTCCCGTAGAACACCGGCACCGGACGATCGTCCAGCCGGTACAGGGACCTGCCCCTGGACACCTTGGCCCCCACCGCCGGCAGCTGGGTGACCAGGCCGTCCTTGCCGCCCTTCACCGATACGGTCCTGCCGTAGCCCAGGGTTCCGTTCAGCGAAAGGGTGCTGGACAGGTCGGTCCTGACCACCGCGACGGTGCTCACCCGGGGCGCACCGCTCGCCGCGGCGCCCGACGGCTTCCCACCACTCCTCACCCCGGCCAGGCTGACCCCCACCACGCCTGCCGTGAGCAGTGCGGCCACCGCGATGACGACCCGTTTCCGCGCTTTCCCCGGCGCCGCGCTGCCGGGCGGCTCGTCGGCCTGAGCGTGCTCACTTCTTCGCACGGAATGCCTCCAGCCGGCAACTGCTCTCGATGTCATCCGAATTGGCCGGCTGGTTGTTGGAGGCGTAGTTCCAGCCCGCGTTGTCGGGCAGCCCGACAACCTTGAGCCCCTTGGAGTTCATGCACCTGATCCATTCGCGGAAGTCATCCGCGTAATGCGGGTTCTTCTTCGGGTCCGTCTCCACAGGCTGAAGTGGTTGCTTCAAGGCGCAGACCTTCGCCGATGCGGGAAAGTCCGAAGCGTTCACGCCCGGGAAGATCCATTCGGCGCCCGCCGAGCCTTTCGTGTACGTCTTCACTCCGTGGTCCTGAAGGCAGGACACCCAGGCGTTGTTGAGCTTCCGGTGTTCCTCCTCGCTGCCGTCCAGGCGCAGTTGGGGGCGGCCGGCGTCGGGGTCGGCGCTCGGACCGGCCGATCCGGCGCTCGCGGCCGGGCTGGAGATCGAGGCCACGTCGGTGTCACCGGCCTTGCCCGCACCGGAGGATCCGCCACCGCACGCGGTGAGCGCGGAAATCGCCACCACCCCGAGGGCGGCCAACGCGACGGATCGGGACCTGGTGCTGCGGCCGCATTGGTCCGCCGGGTTGCGCAGCCTTCGGCCGCGCTGTGTCCTCAATCGCCGGACGGGCTGATTGCAGCCCGTCCGGCGGCGATTGAGGACAAGGCACAGGGGCCGTCCGGCGGCGATTGAGGACGAACCGGCTACCGGACGGACCCGGGACACATCTGCGGCCACAGCACCAAGGCCTGGCCGGTCATTGATGTTCGGCATGGCGGCCACCATGGCCGAGCGATATGAGGATCCTGTCATGCTGCCATCAAAAACCTGTCTGAATCGCAGCGACCCGCCCTATGGTCGGCAGCATGTGCGCACATGTCCTGGTGGCCGAGGACGACGTCAGACAGGCCACGGTGATCCGGCGCTATCTGGAACGCGAGGGCCACACCGCCCTTGTGGTGCACGACGGACGTGCCGCGATCGACGAGGCCCGCCGCCGACCGCCCGATCTGCTCGTCCTCGACGTGATGATGCCGGTGGTCGACGGCCTGGACGTCTGCCGCATTCTGCGGGGGGAGTCGTCCGGCCTCCCGGTGCTGATGCTGACCGCCCGCGCCACCGAGGAGGACCTGCTGCTCGGCCTCGACCTCGGCGCCGACGACTACATGACCAAGCCCTACAGCCCCCGTGAGCTGATGGCCCGTATCCGCACCCTGCTGAGGCGCAGCCTGCGTACCGGCGGCGGCGCCGCCGTCCCGGACGACCGCCGGCCGACCGACCCGGTCCTGCGGGCCGGCGCCCTCTCGGTGGATCCGGTCCGGCACACCGTCCACCTCGGCGGGCGGCAGGTGGAATGCACCCCCGGGGAGTTCGAGGTCCTGGCGGTCATGGCCGCCGAGCCCGAACGGGTCTTCACCCGGCGGCAGTTGCTGACCCGGACCCGCGGGTCCGACCGCTTCATCACCGAGCGCACCATCGACGTGCACATCCTGAACCTGCGCAAGAAGCTCGAAGCCGACCCGAAGCGGCCGGTCCTCCTGCTGACCGTCTTCGGGGTCGGCTACAAGATGGCTGACGGCCCCGGGTTCCACCCGGAAGCGGACCCCCGTGCGTACTGAGCCCGCACAGTCCGAGACCTCCGAGACCAGGGTGCCGCTGCGCAGGAGTCTGCTGGTCAGGCTGCTGGCTTCGTCGCTTCTCGTCGCCCTCTGCGCGATCACCGCCACCGCCTGGCTTGCGGTACGGACCACCACCAGCGCGATCCGCCAGGAGCAGGGGCAGGTCCTCTCCGACGACACGGACATCTACAAGATGCTCACCGACTACGCCGCCGTCCACCCGAGTTGGGACGGAGTCACACGGACGATCAGCCGGCTCGCCGACCGGACCAACCGGCGTATCACCCTCACCGCCCAGGACCACGGCCGCCGGACGATCGCGGACTCCGCGCCCGGCACATCGCCGCTGCCCGACCATGCGTTCGCGGTCATCGACCCGCTCCAGGTCGACCCCGCGCTGTTCCCCGACGCCGGCGCCGACCGTATCGACCCCCGTGTCCTCGGCCCGTTCCGGCTTTCCGCCGCACAGCGCCAGGATCTCCTCAGGAGCGCGAACACGCTCAGGGACTGTATCCGCAAGCTCGGCTTCCCCGCCAAGGTCTCCGTCTCGCTCAGCGGTCACCCCAGCATCGAGACCGACGACGGCACCAAGGAGGCCTATGCCCTGGTCAAGTGCGAATCCATGCTCCAGCTCGCACTCACGACACCGGGCGAGCTGAAGGCTCTCGACAGCCTCAACAAGCTGATCAGGAACTGCCTGGCACATCAGGGCCGGCCCGCCGTGGTACTCGACCTCACGCTCTCCTACAAGCCGGGCGACGCCGACACCCCGGCCGCGCGGAACTGTGTCAACTCCAGCCGCCGGGAACAGCTCGCCGCCTACGTCGCCCCGGCGGCACAGCTGTTCGTCAGTGAACCGGCCGGATCGGCGGTTCCGGGCTTCGACCTGTCGCAGGCCAACACCATCCGCATCATCGGGGTCGTCGCCCTCGTCCTCGTGCTCACCATGACCGTGACCGTGGTGATCGGCGTCCGCCTGGTCAGACCGCTGCGCGCGCTCACCAGCGCCGTACGGAACCCGGGCCGCCCGCAGCTCCGCGTCCCGGTGACCACCGGCGACGAGATCGGCCGCCTCACCGCCGCCTTCAACGACCTCTCCGAGCACCGGGAACGCACCGAAGCGCAGCGCAAGGCCATGGTCAGCGACATCGCCCACGAACTGCGGACACCGCTCAGCACCATCCGCAGCTGGCTGGAAGCCACCCAGGACGGTGTGCTCACCCCGGACGACGACGTGACCTCGGTGCTGCTGGAGGAGACCCTGCTGCTCCAGCACATCATCGACGACCTCCGGGACCTGGCGGCGGCCGAGGCCGGCACGCTCCAGCTGCACCGTGAGCTCCTGGACGCGGGCGACCTCCTGCACCACGTCGCCACCGCCCACGGCGGCCAGGCCCAGAGCGCGCGCATCACCCTGGACGTCCGCACCGACGGTGACACCGAGCTGTACGCGGACCCCATGCGGCTGCGCCAGGCCGTCGGCAACCTGGTGTCCAACGCCGTACGCCACACTCCCCCCGGCGGCAGTGTCACCGTGCGGTCCAGCCGGACCGGGAACACCGTCCTGATCCAGGTCAGCGACACCGGTTCCGGCATCGGCCCGGAGGACCTGCCGCATGTCTTCGACCGGTTCTGGCGCGCCGAGAAGTCCCGCAACCGGCACACCGGCGGCAGCGGCCTCGGCCTCTCCATCGCCCGCCGGTTCACCGAGGCCCACGGCGGCAGCCTCAGCGTCACCAGCTCCCCCGGAACCGAGACGGTCTTCACTCTCCAACTGCCCGGCTGACCACGGCGGTTCAGGGCGTCAGTACGGTGCGTACGCCCCCGGTACCTCGGGCTCGGTCCACGCGGTCCCGACGTCGGCCAGGGGCATCGTCCTGGCGGTGACCGCGATGCCGCCGCCGCCGATCTCCTTGATGAGGGACGGCAGTTCGGCCAGATACGCCCTGGTGGACACGGCGCCCTGGCCGTTGTCCTGCTACCGGAAGTTCGCCGAACGCAGTGCCACGGAGGGCAGTTCGATGGTCGGGCCGGCCATGGAGCCGATCTGGATCCAGTTCAGCGCGCGGCCGCGGTCGGCGCTGGCCCGCAGCAGCGCCATGATCGCGTCACCGGCGGGCCTGCCCCAGAGGTAGTCCACGACCAGGTCGACCTCGGCGGCCGTCTCGGCCAGCGCCGCCGCGGTGGCCTCGGCGTCGTCGGTGAGCGCGACGGTCGCGTCGGCGCCGATCCCCGGCAGGGTCGCCAGCCGGGCCCGGTCACGGCCCGCGCCGACAACCCGCCCCGCGCCGAGCCGCTTGGCGACCTGGATGGCCGTCTGCCCTAGCACCGCTCACAGCATGCTCAACGACCACTCCAGCAACGGGGTACGGCAGATCTCAAACACGGTCTGAGGATTCGGCTACGTCGCGGTGCCACAAGGACCGGCCGGTACGCGAGCCGTGTCCCGGAAACGGCGTTGCTCACGGAAGCACACGGTCACCCGCAACGCCCCCTCCCCTCCTCTCCGCGCCCCTCCGCCGGCGTGCCCTGCCTCCAACAGATCACCGGAATCCGGTGAGGACCGTTCACCTGCCCTACGACAAACCTGGGGTGCGCGGCACGGCACATGCGGTCGCTGCCTCACTCCACGGTCGACGTCGGAAGGAGAAGGAGATCGTCATGGCACATGAACCGCAAGGGACTTCGGCAACGCCCGGCAAGGAGGCGGTCTCATGAGTGAGCGTGTGGCGGTGGTGGTCGGCGCGGGCGGTGGCCTGGGCCTTGCCACGGCGCTGGTACTCGCGGACGCGGGGTTCAGCGTGACGGCGGTCGACCGTACGGAGAAGGCGCTGGAGCAACTGCCCGACGGCATCCGCCGGGAGGTGGGCGACGCGACCGACCCGGCGGTGGCCAGGAACGTCATCGACCGGATCGCCACCGAGTCCGGACCTCCCGAGGTGCTGGTGAACACCCTCGGCGCCTTCCGGCCGGGAGAGGCGGTCGCCGCGACCCCCGAGGACCTGCGGCTCATGCTGGACGTCAACCTCGGCGCCGCGCTGTGGCTGAGCCAGGCAGTGACGCCGTACATGTGCCGACGCGGCGGGGGCGCCATCGTGCACGTGTCCGCGCGGCCGGCGAGCGAGCCGACCGCCGGCATGGCCGCCTACAGCCTCGGCAAGGCGGCGCTCAACCACCTCGTCCGCATTCTCGACCTGGAGCTGCGCCCGCACGGCATCCGCGTGAACGCGGTGGCGCCGCAACTCCTCGACACGGCCAGGAACCGGGCGGTGTTCCCTCCGGAGGCGCTGGCACATGCCGTACCGCCGGAGACGATCGCGAACATCATCGCCTTCCTCGTCGGCGACCTCGCCGCGGACATCAGCGGAGCGATCGTGCCGGCCTACGGCGCGTAGCCCGGACAGGTCCCACACCCTGTACGCCCTATCCCCTCCCGTACACCCCCCATGCACGTCACCCCCGCCAGAAGGGAACCACCATGTCATCGACGAACCGCCGCTCGTTCCTCGCCCGAAGCGCGGTGCTGGCGGCCGTTCCCACGGTCGCCGCGCTCGCCGACGGCGTACTCGCCGGCCAGGCGTCCGCCGCCACTTCCACGCTGCCCGACTACGCGCCGATCCCGCGGTCCGCCCTCGGTCCCGCCGTCAACTCGCAGGGCTACTACGTCGGTCGGGTCGAGCGGAATCTGTACTGGGTGACCGACGGCACGTACCAGGCGGCGTTCCTGACGACCCGTGAGGGCGTCGTGCTGTTCGACGCGCCTCCGACCATCGGGCACAACCTCCAGCGTGCGATCGACGAGATCGCCGCCGCCAACGGGGTCTCCAACAGAGTGACCCACCTGATCTACTCCCACCACCACGCCGACCATCTCGGCGCATCGTCGTTGTTCGGCCGGCACGTGGTGCGGATCGGCCACGCCGAGAACAGGCGGCTCCTGGCGCGCGACAACGACCCGACCCGGCCGCTGCCCGACGTGACGTTCGAGAACCGCTACACACTGCGCGTGGGCGGTGAGCGCATCGACCTGGCGTGGCACGGCACCAACCACTCGCCCGACAACATCTACATCCACCTGCCGGACCACGACACGCTCATGCTGGTCGACGTCAACCTGCCCGGCTGGGTCCCCTTCGACAGCTTCAACCTGAACGAGGACGTCCCCGCCTCCATAGCCGCCCCGGCCACGGCCATGACGTATCCGTGGAAGCACTACATCGGCGGCCACATGGGCCGGCTCGGCACCCGCCAGGACATGGTGGTCTACCAGCAGTACGTGACCGACATCGTCGACAACGTCAAGAAGGCGCTGACGGCGGTGGACCCCACACCGTACTTCGCCAAGTACGGGGACAACTCCTGGGCCGCGGTCAAGGAGTACCAGGCGGCCCAGGTCGCCTACGCCGCCGACCCGGTCATCAAGAAGTACACCGGCGTCCTCGCCGCCGCCGACGTCTACACGGCCAGCACGACGTTCATCATCCTCGAATCGCTCCGCCTCGACCTCGGCCAGGGGTCGCAGGTTCATGCCTGATCACAGCGCAACACACCAGAAGGGGTACTGAGATGCCGGGCCGGCCGGCCGGAAAGTCTGTCTCGTCACCGGCACGGGCGGGAGCACGGGGCGTGCCACCGCGCTGGCGTTCGCCCGGGAAGGTGCCCGGGTCGTCGGGTGCGACGTGACGGTCGAGGCGGCACAAGAGACCGCCGAGCTGGTGCGCGCCAAGGGCGGCGAGATGGTGTCGCTGCATCCGTGCCGACTCGATGATCCCGCCGAATCCGCCAGGCTCGTCGACTTCGCGGTGGAGCGGTTCGGCCGGATCGACGTCCTGTTCAACCTCGCCGCCAGGGCCCACTTCAACTGGCTCGAAGACGTCACCGACGAGGACTGGGACGGCGCGCGCCGCGACGAGGTCGACCTGGTCTTCTACCTCACCCGGGCCGCATGGCCCCAACTGAGGGCCAGCCAGGGCGTGGTGGTGAACATGGCGTCCCTGAACGGATCCCTCGGCTTCAAGGGCTTCCCGTCCCTGTCCCATACGACGAACAAGGCCGCGATCATCGGTATGACCCGCCAACTGGCCATGGAGGGAGGCGAGTTCGAGATCCGCGTCAACTCGATCTCGCCCGGCCTGATCGAAAGCCACGCCACCCGTGAGCAGTTGGAGAACGACGACTTCTCCCGCCAGATGCTCGGCCGGACCCTCCTGGGCAGAGTGGGCCGGCCCGAGGACGTGGCGAACGCGGCTCTGTTCTTGGCATCCGACGAGAGCGCGTACGTGACCGGCGTCGACCTCGTCGTCGACGGCGGCATGAAGGTCCGGTGACCGACACGGCCCGGCACGTCCGAGAAGGACGTGTTGCCAACTCGCCATGCCAGTAGGGTCGTTCACCTCACCCGGTCTCGCCCGTCTCGCCCACGACGAGCTGGTAGAAGATCGGCTCGCCGGTCGTCGTCACGCGGTGCTGGAACCGGGTTCGTTCCAGCACCGCGAGACGTCCGCCGGCCACCAGCCGCTCGACCGCGGCGCCGAACCCGTCCGGATCCGATTCGTCCATCCACCGCTCGTCGATCGTGAAGGCCACGGGAGCGCCGGGTGGCAGGAGCGCGAGCGCGTTGTCGAGCGCCCGCGGTGTGGCGTGCGTGCCGCCGAACGCCCCTGCCGACACCAACCCGCCGAGCGCGTACGGGCGTAGCGCCTCACGGAGTGCGTCGGGGTGCAGGAAGTCGCCGATCACGTAGTCGGCGTAGACGCCCGGCCGGTCGCGCACACTCGCCACGCGCGCCTCCGGCAGCGCGTCGACCCCGACGACCTGCGCTACGCCCCCGTCACGCACGAGTTCGCCGACCAGTCCCGTGCCGGCGCCGACATCGAGGACCGTCATCGAGCCCGGCTCCAGCCCGAGGCGCGTGGCCGCGCGCAGGAAGCCCGCTGCCGCGACCTGGGGTGATCGGCACTGGAGCCGTTCCTGGACGACATGCTCGTAGAGGCCGGGCACGGCGTAGATCCGCGTGTACTCGTGCAGGTGCACCAACTCGTGCTCGCCCACCGCGATGTACTCGCCGTCGGTCTCCGGCGGGCCGAGCAGACGGACGTCCGCAAACACATCTGACATGTCCGCGAGGCTATGCGACCGTGTTTGTGCGCCGCCACCAGTAATGAGCGTCAGTGAATCGCGCGAACGGCGGCGGCGAGGACGCTGAGGCCGGGCGAAGCCGCGCCCCCTTCACACGGTGGACGACCTTGATACGCCCCTCAGTACATGCCCAGGATCACCGCCGTGAAAGTGCCAGATCATCGCCGGGATGCCGTGATGCGTATCGGCTACGCTGACCGCGTGGCTGAAGGACATCGCGCGACCCCCGAGCTCCGGGCCACAGCGGGTTCGGGCCGTACAGCGGGCCCCGGGCGACCCGGGCTCATCGACCGTCGCGACCTGGTCGCCGCCCTGGACCGTGCGGCCGAGAAGCAGGTGACGCTGGTCTCCGCGCCCGCCGGCAGCGGAAAGACGTCGCTGCTGCGCACCTGGGCCGACCGGCCGGACCAGGACCGCCGTATCGCCTTCATGTCCGTACGGTCGAGCCAGCAGGACGCGCAGTTGTTCTGGCTCGCTCTGCTGGACGCGGTCCGTGCCGCGGCCGGCGGCGAGGGCGCCGCGGAGCCGTCGGCCGTGACTCCCGGCTCCGACGGCGGTGCCGTCATGGACAAGGTGCTGTCCGAGATCAGGGCGTCCCGGAAGCCCTTCTTCCTGGTCGTCGACGACCTGCACGAACTCGGATCCGCCGCGGCCGTCCAGCAGTTGGGGACACTGCTGACCAGCCTTCCGCAGGGCGTCCACGCGATCGTGGCCACCCGCCGTGACCCGTCGCTGCGCCTGCACAAGCTGCGGCTGGCCGGTGAACTGACCGAGATCCGTGCCGCCCAGCTCCGCTTCACCGAGGCCGAGACCCGCGAACTCCTGGCCGCCACCAAGATCGTGCTGCCCGACCACGTGTCCGGCCTGCTGCACCAGCGCACCGAGGGCTGGGCGGCCGGGCTGCGGCTCGCCGTGCTCTCCCTGGCCGGACACCCGGATCCCGAACGGTTCGTCGCCGAATTCTCCGGCAGCCACCGTACGGTCGCCGAGTACCTGCTGGCCGAGATGCTGGAGCGGCAACCGCCGCACGTACAGCGGCTGTTGCTGCGCACTTCGCTGCTGGACCGGGTCAACGGCGAGCTGGCGGATCTGCTCACGGGCGCGACCGATTCGGAACGCATCCTGCTGGACCTGGAGGACGCCAACGCGTTCGTCGTGGCGCTCGATCCCGGCCGGACCTGGTTCCGCTACCACCACATGTTCGGCGACCTGCTCCGGCTGGAACTGCGCCGCACGCTCCCCGGGAACATCCCCGAACTGCACCGGCTGGCCGCGCGCTGGTTCGCCGAACACGCCCAGGCCGCCGATGCCGTCCGGCACCTGCAAGCCGCCGGCGACTGGGCCGAGGCGGCGCACCTGCTCGCCGATCACACCGTCAGCCTCACCCTGGACGGACAGGCCGGAACCGTGGTCGCGCTGTTGCACGCCTTCCCCGCCCGCACCGGCGAGGAACGCCCGGAGCTGGCCCTCGTGCACGCCAACGCCGACCTGCACCAGCACCGCCTGGACGAAGCCCAGGCACACCTTGAGATCGCCAGGTCGTACGCCGACACGACGCCACCCGACCGCCGGCACCGGCTGCGGATGGCGATCGCGTCCCTGGACCTGTTGCTGGCCCGGCTGCGCGGGCACTTCGACGCCGTGTTCGAGCAGGCCGACGCACTGCCGTCCCCCACCACAGGCCAGTCCACCACCGAGGTCGCGATCGCCGGCGACCTGCGAGCCCTCGCCCTGCTGAACCTGGGCGTCACCGAGGCCTGGTCGCTACGGCTCGACGACAGCGAACGGCACCTTCTGGAGGGCGCCGCGCTCGCCCACGACATCGGCCGCCCCTACCTGGAGGTCGCCTGCCTCGCCCACCTCGGATTCGCCTCCGGCAACCGTTCCCTCACTCTGGTCAGGCGCCGCTGCGAACAGGCCCTGGCGCTGGCCGACCGGTACGGCTGGGGCGCCGAGCCGGTCATCGTCCCCGCCCAGGTGTCCTTCGCCGGGACGCTGATCTGCACCGGCGAGTTCGAGCACGGGCAACAGTGGCTGGACCGCGCACGGCGCGCCACGCGATCCGAGGGCGAGCCCGGAATCCGGCTGCTGGTGCGTCTGGTCTCCGCGATGCTTCCGGCGGCGCGTGGACAACTCCGCGAGGCCCTGGCCGAGTTGACCGCCGCCGATGAGGTGCAGGCACACATGAGGGGCGAGCACGGACTGTGGTCCCGGGTGACCGGCTGGACGGTGGCCACCCAGGCCCGCCTCGGCATGGTCGACCAGGCGCGGACCACCCTCGCCGCCCTCGACGACCGGCGGGCCGCCGCCGGCGAGATCATCACCGCGGCCGCGGTGATCCGCCTCGCCGAACAGGACCCCGCGGGCGCCCGCCACGAACTCCGGCCGGTCCTCGACGGCACGGCCTCCGTCAACTCCGTCCTCACCCTGATCGAGGCCCATCTCCTGGACGCGCTCGCCTGCGGCGACCTCGGCAACGGGCACGCGATGGGAGCGGCCGTAGAGCAGGCGCTGAACCTCGCCGAGCCGGACCGGATGATCCTGCCCTTCCTGATGACCGGCGCCTGGGAGTTGCTGGAGACCCTGCCGCAGCGGACGTCGCACGCCGCGCTGGTCTCCGACATCCTCGACGTCGTCCGTGGCACCACCCCCGGCGGACCGGACCGGCCGCCTTCGGTACCGGCCGAGAACCTCAGCCCGAGTGAGCTGCGCGTCCTGCGCTACCTGCCGACGAACCTCACCCGCCCCGAGATCGCCACCGAACTGTCGGTCTCGCTCAACACCGTCAACACCCACATCCGACGGATCTACGCCAAGCTCGGTGCCGGCGACCGGTCCTCGGCGGTGCAGCGCGGCCGTGAGCTGCGGCTCCTGTCGAACGGCCGCGGCTGAGGACCGTACGATCACCGGATTCCGGTGACGCGGATTCACCTGGCCGTCCACGACCATGAGGCCATGGGTGATGACCCCCTCCTCTACCAGATCCGGGTCTGCGGCCACCTCGGCCCCACTCTGCTGACGGCGTTCCCGGCGTTCGCGCCCGAGCAGCAGGGCACCGAAACGGTGCTCACCGGGCTGCTGCCGGACGCTGCGGCGCTCTACGGCGTCCTCGCCGAGGTCGAGGCTCTCGGCCTCGACCTCCTCGAAGTACGCAGAGTCCGGCCCCGGCTCCCGCACGACCTCTCGGTCCGGCCGATCGTGCGACCGAACCGGCCCCCACCGAAGGGAGAACGTTCCGTGAGCACCGAGCAGCAGGACACTCTCGACGCGATCCTGCGTCAGTCGGCCCTTCCCGTCGGCAGTGATGTCAGCGAACAGCGGCGCCTGCTCCATGAGTTGACGTCGGCGCAGCCGTTGCCCCCCGATGTGACCATGACGTCGACCACGCTGGGCGGTGTCCCCGTCGCCGCGATCACGGTCGACGGAGTCGAACCCCGGCACGTCGTCCTGTACTTCCACGGCGGCGTCTACGTTCTGGGCGACGCCGCCAGTGCCGCCGGCCTGGCCTCGCAGGTCGGCCGCCGAACCAGCGCCAAGGTCTACTCCGTCGACTACCGGCTCGCCCCCGAGCACCCGTATCCGGCGGCGGTGGACGACGCCCTCGCAGCCTACGAAGCCCTCCTGCACGACGGCGTCGCCCCCTCGGACATCGTCCTCGCCGGAGAGTCCGCGGGCGGCGGACTCGTCATCGCCACCCTGGTCAACGCCCGTGATCGCGGCCTGCCCGTGCCCGCCGCGGCCTACGTCATGTCGCCGTACACCGACCTCACCCTTGCCGGGACGAGCATCGACACCAAGCGAGACGCCGACCCGCTGCTCAGCCGGGAGCTGCTCGAACCCCGGGTCACCGACTACACGGCGGGACAGGACGCCGCTCTCGGCCTGATCAGCCCCGTCTTCGCGGACCTGTCCGGCCTGCCGCCCCTGATCATCCAGGTCGGCACCCACGAGGTCCTCCTCGACGACGCCGTACGCCTCGCCCAGCAGGCCGCCGCCGCGGACGTCGAGGTCACGCTGGAGATCACACCCAGGGTCCCGCACGTCTTCCAGGCCTATCAGCCGCTCCTCGACGAAGCGACCGTCGCGCTGGACCGGGCCGGGGAGTTCCTGTCCGCGCGGCTCGCCAGGGCGGAGGGCGCCGCCGGAAAGCCGGTGTCGTAGTAACCCGGCGACGACCTCTCACCCGGCCGGTGACGACTCCGGCGCGCTGATGACACGTCGACGCCGGCTGACCTCGGACGCTTCGGTCGTCGACGAGCCCTCGGCTCAGTCCTCCACGCCCTGCTGCCCGGAACGGCCCCTGCGCCCGTCGACGACCGAGTCGATGACCGGCACCACGATCCAGCAGACGTAAGCCCAGTGGGTGAAGAGCGAGACCGGGATCGAGATCAGGAAGCCCAGTGCGACCATGCCAAGGCGGCGGATGGCCCGGGCGAAAAGCTCGGGCGGGGTGCCGACGCGCTGGAGACCGTCGCGGGGGACCTCACGGACCATCAGTATGAACAGGAGACAGGACAGGAACTGCACGACGGCGTAGAAGATGAACCGCGCCTGGAACGCTCCGTGGCCGCCGATCACGTCGGTCGCGAACGGGGTGATCACCAGCGTGAGCAGCCAGTACATGGTCAGGGACGTCAACCGGGTGTTGGCCGCCGTGACGTAGCGGAACACCCGGTGGTGGGAGCGCCAGTGCGCGGCGATCACCACGAAACTGATCATGAACGCCAGATAACTCTCACGGTGTGACGTGGCCGAGTGCCACAGCTCGGAGTTGGTCGATCCCTCCGGTACCGGAAGTTCCAGAGCCAGCAACGTGAGCGCGATGGCGACCACCGCGTCTCCGAAGAACGTGAGTCGCTCGCCGGAGACCGCCCGGATCTCCATGTCCTCGTCCTCGGACGGCAGTTCTTGATCAGTCGAGACATTCATGGCAGCAGAGAATGCCACAAGGCGCGGGGTGCCTCGGACGCGCGTGGCACCGAGGGCCGGGCCGGGGGAGTGGTACTGCTGGTCCTACCCGGACGGCTGGCGGCCGGCGCGTGAGGAAGAGGATCATCGGAGGGGCAGGGCACGGCTCCGACCGGAGACAGCCGAGCGCGCAGAACGGACAGCCACATGACCATGGCCTACCTCGCACAGCCCGAGCAGCAGCAGAAACTCGAATGGCTCGACGGCGGCGAGTTCGCCGTACTCCTCGACGCCGCGGCCACCGGCGGACAGTTGACCGTGGGACGGTTCTCCGTCGCCAAGGGCGAGGCACCGCCGTACCACAAGCACACCCGTGAGGACGAGGTCTTCATGCTGATCAAGGGGAGTGCGCTGCTGTGGTGCGACGACGAGGAGATGGAGTTGTCGGAGGGCGGCATCGTCTTCCTGCCGCGGAACGTGCCGCACGGCTACCGGATCACCTCCGACACCGCCGACCTGCTGATGATCTGCACGCCCGGCGGCATCGAGGGCATGTTCCGGCACGCGGGACGTGACCTCACGACCCCGCGCCCCGAGGGCTTCGAGATCTCGCGGGACGTCATGGCCGAGGCCGCCGACATGTACGGCCAGATCATCGTCGGCCCGCCGCGCTGACCCACAGCTCCACCGCATCGCCGCACCGACCGGAACCACGAAAGGCACAGCCATGTCCCGGCAACAGCGCCAGGCCCTCGACGAGATGCTGCGGCACGGCCCGCTCGACCTCGGAGGGGACGTCGCCCAACAGCGCGCCCTCTTCCACGACATGATGACGTCCATCCCGTTGCCGCCCGACGTCTCGACCACGGCGGGCGAACTGGGCGGCGTACCGGTCGTCACCGTCGAGACGCCGGCGAACGACCCGGCGACCGTCCTGCTGTACCTGCACGGCGGCGCGTACGCCATCGGCTCGGCGGCCGACGCCGCGGGTCTGGCCGCCGAGGTCTCCCGGCGCACCGGTGCACGCGCCGTCTGCGTCGACTACCGGCTGGCCCCGGAGCACCCGTTCCCCGCGGCGGTCGACGATGCCCTGGCGGTGTACCGGGCGCTGCTCGACGACGGGATTCCCAGTTCCTCCATCGCCTTCGTCGGTGAGTCCGCGGGCGGCGGTCTCGTCGCCGCTACGTTGGTCGCCGTCAAGGACGCGGGGCTGCCCCAGCCCTCCTCGGCCGCGGTCTTCTCCCCGTGGGCCGACCTGAGCGTGTCCGGCGACAGCGCGGTGAGCAAAGCGGCGGTCGACGCCTCACTGACCCCGGAGGGCCTGCGCACCCGTGCCCGCGACTATCTCGGCGACACCGATCCGACCACCCCGCACGCCAGCCCCCTCTTCGCCGAACTGACCGGCCTGGCACCCCTGTTCATCCAGGTCGGCTCGTACGAGATCCTTCTGGACGACGCCGTACGGCTGGCCGCGCGTGCCGCCGAGCACGACGTCCACGTCGAACTGCAGGTCTGGCCCGAAGTCCCGCACGTCTTCCAGGCGTTCGCCGCGCTGCTCGACGAGGGCGCCGCCGCGCTCGACGCCGCCGGCGCGTTCATCCGGGCCCGGTGGGCCGACGGCGCCGACGCCGACAAGTCCGGCGAGGCGGTGTCGGCCGGGGCGACGTCGTAGCCCGGCGAGGGCCGACAGTACGGACCGGCGGCGAGTAAAGACTCCACCGTGCGGCGGTTGAACGTCCGTGTACCGCGCGCCGCTTGAACGACAATGTGCTCCATGGCTACGACGAACCACTTCGGCATCGCTCTGCGGGGGTGGCGCGAGCGTGTGTCGCCGCAGGACAGCGGGCTGGAGGCGGGCGGGGACCGGCGCATCCCCGGGCTGCGCCGGGAGGAACTGGCCCGGCTGGCCGGCCTGTCGGTCGACTACGTGGTCCGGCTGGAGCAGGGGCGCGCCCGGAACCCCTCCGCCCAGGTGGTCACCGCGCTGGCCAGGGCGCTACGGCTCGAACCGTCCGAGCGCGACCACCTGTTCCGCTGCGCCCACCTCGCACCGCCCCCGGCGGGGAACGTGTCCCGGCACGTCCCCGCGAGGGTGCACCGGCTGGTGGGTCAGCTGGCGGGCAACCCCACCGCGGTGTTCGCCGCGGACTGGACCCTCGTCAGCTGGAACGGGATGTGGTCCGAGGCGATCGGTGATCCCCGTATGTACGGCTGGGACGAGCACAATCTCGTGGCCGGCATGTTCCGGTCGAGCGGCGTACGAGGGCGGGAACCGATCGGGGCCTGGCCGGTCCGGTCCTGGGCGGGCGACGAGGTCGAGGAGGAGGACCTCGTCGCCGACCTGCGGGTGACGGCGGCCGCCCATCCCCATGACGCGCGGCTCGCCGCCTTCGTCGACCGCATGCTGCGCGACAGCTCACGCTTCGCCCACCTCTGGTCCAACGGCACCGCCCGCACCCATGTCGGCGACCGCAAGACCATCGAGCACCCCCGGGTGGGAGACCTCGACCTCGACCTCGATGTCGTGATGGCCGCCGGGACCGACCTCAGGATCGTCACGTACACGGCGGCGGTCGGGACGACCGACGCGGAGAAGCTGGACGCCCTGCGCGCCACCTGCCCGGAGCCGGGCCGGGGCCCGGCCCACGCCATGTCGGGGCCCGGCGGCCCGAGTTGAGCAGGGAGGCCGCGGCCCGTCAGTCCTCGTCCGCGACGGACAGGGCATCGGTGATCAGGCGGGTGGCGAAGTCGTCGTCGGTGATGCGGTTGATGCCCTCCGCGAGCAGGAAGGCCGTGGCCTCCAAGGGAGTCATCTCCTCCTTGGTCCAGTCCCCGTACTGCGCGCGCCACAGGTTGGGGCTCGGCCCGGTGCCCGCGGCGATGGCCGGCCCGGCCATCGGCGGGCGTGTGCGACTGCTCCGGTCCCTTCCTCAGGCGCCCTCGGGTGCTCTCAGACGCTGAAGCGTTCTACAAGTCTCCTCATCGTGTCGAAGGCGGGCTTGGGCGTGTAGTCGTCGGTGGTGAGCCCGAACTGGTGGAACAGGCTCGGCTGGGTGCTGTCGGCGTCCCGTAGCGCGAAGTGCGTGTAACCGCTCAGGTGGAGCGACTTCGACTGGTCCGCTATGGCCTCTACGACGGTCTCGACGACGTCGGCCTGTCGGCTCGGGTGTCGTTCCGGGCCGGTGGGCCAGCCGTGTTCGGTGATGTGCAGGGGCAGGTGGGCCAGGCCGGCGGGGGTCAGGAGCGCGTCGCGGTGATGGCGCAGCAGTCCCGCCACTGCTTGCGCGAGGTCGGATGCCGCCACGGGGCGGACGACGTCGGGGAAGAAGTCCAGGCCCACGTAGTCCAGGTCGGAGATGAAGGCTTCGTCTCCTTGCTTGGTGAGGTCGGTGACGAAAGTGGCGGCCGGTCCGAAGAGGGGAGTGGTGTTGAAGCCGACCCGTAGGTGTGTGTGCCCGAGTTGGCGTGCTCGCGCCTTGGCGGCGGAGACCCCGCGGACGATCGCCTCGTGTACGGCCGGGTAGTAGCCGTCCAAGGTCGGGTTCGACGTGATGTTGGGTTCTTCCGTCACCTGCAGCGTGCTCGTGAACGGGCCGTACTGCTCGACCAGTTCGCGCAGGAAGTCGCAGTAGCCGTCGATGTCCCCGGTGGTGGACTGGTACTGCGCCACCAGGTCCAACTGCCGTCCCTGGACGGCGAATTGGGCCGCGTCGGCCGGTGTCGCGGTCACGTGCGGTTCGCCGAGGCGGGTCGTGTCGTCGAAGGTCGTGTAGGCGCGGACCAGGAACGGTCGGCCGGGTCGGCCCTGGAGACGGTCGAGCGCGGTCGATATGAGGGCCGGGTCGTCGGGCGGGCCGCCGATCAGCTTTCCGGTGTCGTCGCCGAGGACTCCGCCCGGGTAGATCCCGAAAAGCAGTCCGTCGTGTGCGGGGAGCATCAGGCCTTCGGTTCCTCTCCGGTGTCCGTCGTACTGGTCGGCCAGGTCAGTGAGCCGGTACGGATGTCGTCGATGACCGAGTCGATCCACGCCATCTCGGCGCGAGCGAGAGACAGCGCGTATTCGGCCTCGATGACGAACAGGCGGGGCACGCCGGTCGCCAGGACCTCCGTGAGGCGTCCTTCGTCGGTGGCCGTCCGCTGCCGGAGGCGCTCGGCCCGCTCCGTCAGGGCGTCCACCGCGCCGCTCGGGCCGAGGGCGCCGAGGTAGGTGACCGCGCCCAGGAACTGGGAGAACTCCCGTTCAGGATTGCGGATTTGGGAGTCCAGTCGGCGTACGAGCTCGGCGGTGCCCGCCTGTGTGAGGGCGTAGACGGTGCGCTCGGGGCGGTTTCCCGAGCGTTCCTGGCCCTGGGAGGCGAGCCAGCCGACTTCGGTCAGGGCGGCGACCGTGTTGTAGAGGGTGCCCCGGGTGATCGCGGCGGCGTGGTTGTCGCTGCGTGTGCGGAGTTCGGTGAGCATCTGGTGCGGGTGCGAGGGCTGTTCGAGCAGGAGGCCCAGCACGGCGAGAACGATCGGGTTGTCGAGAGCGCGTCGTGGCATAGTCGAACTCTATCAGTCCAAATAGACTATTGGCGGGATGCGGCTCAGCCGCCGTCGGCCCGGTCCGCGCCGTTTGTTACGCTCCCCAGGCCTCCCGCGGGGGAAGTCCGGTGAGAATCCGGCGCTGACCCGCAACGGTGTGCGTGGCGACCTCGGTCGTCGCGCGAGTCCGATCGCCCGTGGGTGGTGCGACCCGTTGACTGCTCGCCGTGGACTGCGAGAGGGGACCGAGCGGCCGGCACGGTCGTAAGGGCTGCCTCCTCGATCGAGGCTCACCAGGCGGCCCCAGGTGAAGGACCGCCGATCGTGCTCCTACGTCCGAAAACCGGCTCCGTTCGTGGCCAGAGTCCAGCGCGTGATCCTCGCCGAATACCCCAACCGCCCCTGCTGCTCGGGCTGTCGCTCCTGCTCTGCGTCTCCCTCGTGTGCGGCGTCGGTCTCGGCGCGGCCGGAATCGGCACGGCGGACATGTTCCGGTTCCTGTGGGCCGGCGCCACCGGCGGGACCGTGCACGCCGACGACGCCGCCGCGTACACCATCGTCTGGGAGATCCGGCTGCCACGGGTCGTGCTCGCGGCCGTCGTCGGAGCCGGACTCTCGGCCGTCGGCGTGGCCGTGCAGGCCATGGTCCGCAACGCGCTCGCCGATCCGTTCGTGCTCGGCATCTCCTCGGGCGCGGCCGTGGGAGCCAACGCCGTCATCCTGCTGGGCGCGTTCGCCGGGCTGGGGGTGTGGGCGCTGTCGGTGTCGGCGTTCGCCTCTGCGCTCGCTGCCATGGCCCTGGTGTACGCCGTGGCCCGCTCGCCGCACGGCCTCACCCCACTCCGGCTGATCCTGACCGGCACCGCGCTGGCCTACGGCTTCGAAGCGGTCACCACCGTGATGGTGTTCGGCGCGGCCCGGGGCGAGGCGGCCCGCTCGGCGATGATGTGGCTGCTGGGCAGCCTGGGCGGCGCGACCTGGGCACAGGTGCCGTTGGCCGCCGTCACCGTGACGGCCGGCTGGGCGTGGCTGCGGTGGCGCGCGGAGTCGCTCAACGCCCTCGCCATGGGGGACGAGACCTCTGCCGCGCTCGGTGTTCAACCGGGCCGACTGCGCCGGGAGTTGTTCCTCGTGACCGCCGCCGTCACCGGGACGGTGGTCGCGGTCAGCGGGGCCATCGGCTTCGTCGGGCTGATGGTGCCGCACCTCGTGCGGATGCTCGTCGGCGCCGACCACCGCAAGGTCCTCGCGGTCGCCCCGCTCGCCGGAGCGGTGCTCCTGGTGTGGGCGGACGTGCTGTCCCGGCTGCTGCTGGCGCCCGCCGAACTGCCGGTCGGCGTGATCACCGCGGTCGTGGGAGTGCCCGCGTTCCTGCTGCTGATGCGGCGCGGCGGCTATGCCTTCGGGGGGCGTTGATGAGGCTCGACATCGAGGGGCTGTCGGTCGACGCGGGCGCGGTGCGGCTGGTGGACGACATCCGGCTCGTCGTGGACAGCGGAGCCTTCGTCGGGCTCGTCGGCCCCAACGGCAGTGGAAAATCAACCCTGTTGAGGTGCGTGTACCGGGCGCTGCGACCGGCCGACGGGGTGGTCCGGCTCGACGGCGACGACGTACACGCCATGGAACCGCGCGCCGCCGCGCGGAAGGTGGCCGCGCTGCCGCAGGAGTCGTCGGCCGAGTTCGACTTCACCGTCGCCGAAGTGGTCGCCATGGGACGGCTGCCCCACCGCGACCGGACCGCCGCCTCGGACCGGGAGATCTGCGCCGGAGCCATGGAACGAACCGGCGTCGCCCACCTCGCCGACCGAGGATTCCTCGCCCTGTCCGGCGGCGAGAGGCAACGCGTCCTGATCGCCCGCGCACTCGCCCAACGACCCCGCGTCCTGGTCCTCGACGAGCCCACCAACCACCTCGACATCGCCCACCAGTTGGACGTGCTGTCACTGGTCCGCGGCAGCGGCCTGACCGTACTGGCGGCCCTGCACGACCTCAACCTCGCCGCCGCCCACTGCGACCTGCTGTACGTGATCGCGAACGGCCGGATCGTCGCCAACGGGCCGCCGCACGACGTCCTCCAACCCGCCCTGCTCGCCGAGGTGTTCGGGGTTCGCGCGCATCCCGTACGGCACCCGGAGACCGGCGTCGTCCAGCTCCTGTTCGACCTGCTCCCGCCCACCACGACCACCGCGTAAGGACAACACCCCCCATGCGTAAGCTGCTTGCCGCCGCGCTCTGCCTCGCCGCGACCGCCACCGCCGGTTGCGGCGCCACGGTCGAGCCCCAGCCGCAGAACGCCATATCCTCCGCCGTCACCCTCACCAACTGCGGCCGGCAGGTGACGTACAAGACGGTCCCCAAGCGGGTCGTCACCAACGACGTCGGCATCACCGAGCTGATGTTCGCCCTCGGACTGGAGAACCGCATGGCCGGGTTCGCCATGCCCGACGACAAGGGCGACCTCACGGACGTCCCCTGGAAGGACGGCTACCAGAAGGTGAAGTGGCTGTCCAAGGACCAACTCACCAAGGAGAACGTCCTCGACGCCCGCGCCGACCTCGTCTTCGCCGGCTGGAACTACGGCTTCCGCGACGACAGCGGCTTCACCCCCGACGCCCTGAAGAAGCTCGGCATCCCCTCGTACATCCTCACCGAGTCCTGCCGCAACGGCCGCACCGACACCTCGCGCGGCATCATGCCGCCCCTGGACGCCCTCTACGCCGACCTCACCAACCTCGGAAGACTCTTCGGCGTCGAGAAGCGCGCGGCCACCCTGATCGCCGACTTCAAGAAGCAGATCACCGCCGTACAGAGCAAGGCCCCGGCGAAGAGCCCCAAGGTCTTCCTCTACGACAGCGGCCAGGACGCCCCGTTCACCTCCGGCCGCTACGCCGCCCCCGACCAGATCATCAGCGAGGCCAGCGGCACCAACGTCATGCACGACGTCAACGACTCCTGGACCACGGTCGGTTGGGAGTCCGTCGTGCAGCGCGACCCGGACGTCATCGTCATCTGCAACTACGGCGACGTGAGCGCCGAACAGAAGAAGAAGTTCCTCCTCTCCTACGCCCCACTGCGCGACGTCTCCGCCGTCAAGCACCGCCGGATCTTCGTCCTCGACTACGTCGACCTCGTCGAGAGTCCCCGCAATCCGTCGGCGATCGCCCGGCTCGGGGCGTATCTGCGGACGGTGGCCGCGGCGAAGGAGTCCAACTAGGGCGCGTATCGGGGGGTGTTCAGCGGGTGGTCCGGGTGAGGTCTCCTGCTCAGGCCCGCGCGGACACCCACGTCGACAACCCCGTGGCTCAAGGCGCCTGGCGCAGGGCGGTGGCCATCCACTCCCGGACTGTCGCCGCCCGGTCGGCGTCCGGGTCCGGGTCCGGCCCGGGCGTGCCGTTGATCGTCGCCACCAGGGAGTGGTACCTGGTCAGCAGCTTGAGGCCGGGCGCCTTGGCCGGACGCTGTGCTCCCTTGCCGTTTCGGTCGAACTCGACGAGGTTGCGCCGGGCCTTGTCGACGTCGGCGTCGTTTTCCCCTGTCATGGTGGCGATCAACTCGGCCGAGTCGGCGGCCACTCGCTCGGCGAGGTCCCGGGCCTGCGGCGAATCCGCGGTCACTCCGGCCTGTTGGGAGGCCCGAGCCTCCAGGAGGAGCCTCCGATGCCTCTCGACGCGGGCTGTCATCTCCGGTGTAGCCATCAACTTGCCCTGCTCGGTGCCGAAAGTGCGGTGGAGGAAGTCCCGCAGCGCAGTGCGGAACTCCTCGTCCCGCACGATCTCGGCGAGTTCGATCCAGGCCTCCAACTGCTCGGTGGACGGCTCCTCGGGCAGGTGCGGCCGCAGGCGGCGGAGTCGCTCCACATAGCTGGGATGGACGTCCAGGCCGTCGGTCACGAAGTCCCAGAACTGGTCGATGAGTTGGTCGCGGTCGTCGTCGGACATCGACACGAGCTTGTTCATCAGGCTCACCTGTTCCGCTGTGGTGTGCTGCCGCGTGATGGTCCGGAGTACGGCGCGGCGCGCCCGGAACTGCCGTAACTGGTCCTCGACCAGCCGCAGATGCGTGACGGCAAGGTCGTGCAGGCTGGTCTCCGCGGCCAGCACCCGGCGGATGTCGTCCAGACCGGCACCCAAGTCGCGCAGCGTGCGCACGAGTTCGAGCCGGGCGATGGCGTGCACGTCGTACTGCCGGAAGCCGCCCTCGGTGAGGCCGGTGGGCGTGACGACGCCCTCGTCTGCGTAGAACCTGATCGCGCTCACGCTCAGGCCCGTGCGGCGGGCGACGTCCCCTATGGAGTAGAGCTTCAGTTCGTTCACACCCGTCACTATGGGATCTCAAGTGACCTGAGAGTCAAGGGGGTTGGCCATGGCAAGGCCCTGGGAGGTCATCTCGCGTCCTGAAGCTGAACCGCGGGCACTTGGTCGTAGCGGCCCAGGAAGCGGAACGCTGCCGTCCCTGACCTGGTACAGGAAGCCGGTGTTCTCCGGGTCCAGCGCGTGGGTGGTGCCCTGGACGAAGCGGATCGGCTTGGCCACCGCGTCGTACACGGTGTGGAAGAGGCGTTCGGCGACCTGCGCGGGCTCGATCGCGGTGGTGGTCCCAAGCGCGTCCAGGGCTCGGGTGATCAGACCGACGGCGTCGTACGCCTCGGCGGACCACAGGCCGGGCGGCTCGCCGTAACGCGCCCGACAGGCCGCGGTGAACGCCTTCGCGGCCGGCGTGGTGGCCGACTGCGGTTCTGTGTACGGCGCTTCGAAGACCCACCCCTCGGCCGCCTGCCCCGCCGCGGTGAGGAAGTCGGCCCGCATGACGGGCTCGAAGCCGGTCACCGGCCCCGTGAACCGCGCGCCGTGGCCAGAGCACGGGCACAGGCCGCCGCCCGGCGCGGTGACGTGGCGCCGTAGACCACCGCCTGCGGATGTGTGGCCAGCGCCCGGGAGACGGCTGGCCCGAAGTCGCGTGCGGCGGCGGCCACTTGGTGGACGGTGCCGCCGCTGGGCGGTGTCTCGACCAGGATCCGGTTGATGTCGACGGCCATGCCGCCCGCGCCCAGACGCCCCAACAGCCGGTATCCGCCGAGCCGTGACGGATCGGAGGGAAGCAGCCGCTCCATCACGACCCACCCTTCGTACCGGATGCGGAAGCGGTCGCCCCGCTGGCCTCCGACCCGCCGGTGTGTCCGATCTCCTGCTGCACCCGCAGCAGCATCCTCGGAAGCACCTCCGCCACAAGGGAGTTGAGCTCTTGCTCGCTACGGCCGCGCCCGCCGCACACGAACGTACCGCTCACCACCGAGCCCAGCACGGCCTGTTGCCACCAGCACGGGTACGGGCCCCCACGCGTGTCGCTGACGCACTGCCCCGTCTCCAGCAGCAGATATCGTCGCCGCTGGTGTTGCCGCCCTCGCCGCGGGCGAACGACAACGACTGCAGCCCCGTGAGGCGTTCACCCGGCCGCTGGGTCTGCTCCGTGCAGTCGAGGTCCTCCTCCAGCATCCTGGCCTGTTCCCGCGACGCGTCCAACGCCGTGCGATGCACGGTGACCGTGGCCGACAGCCGCACGGCTCCCTTCGCGCCGGACGCGGGCACCTCGAAGTGCCGGGTCAGCGTGGCCAACGCGTCCTCGGGCAACGGGCGCAGCCGCCACAGACAGTCGTCACCCAATACCGCCCACTGCCCGGGATCACTCTCGTACGGCGTCGCCCGCACCACCCCGGTCCCGAACAACTCCGGGCCGGAGATGACCTGTTCGACCAGCGCCCGAGCCTGCGCCGACGTCTGCGGTTCCCTGCCCGGGTCCATCCCGGGCGTCGCCGACGGCGACGGCGGCGAGTCGGCCGTAGCGCTCCGAGCCGTCCCGGACGACGACGTCGGCGGCGACGCGGAACCGCCATCACCCCCTGTGCACCCCAGCACCAGGACCTCGCAGGCCACCACCACCCCGCTGACGCGCAGTGCTCTCGCATACGCCACGACGTCGCCCCCTCTACGGCCTGCCGTGTGGCCACCCCATGCCCATAGCGATGCGCTCAGGCAAGAGCCAGGACGGCGGCGGACTCACCTGGACAGCTCCGCAGGCTCGTCCAGTTGCGTCAGCTTCCGTGGGTTGCGCACCACATAGATGCGGGTGACCCGGCCGTCCTCCACCACGAGGCTCACCGTGGACGGTTCGCCGTCGATCTCGATCCGGCCCGCCGGTTCGCCGTTGAGCCACACGGGCGTGGTGTCGAACGCGGCCACCAACTCGTGCGCGCGGGCGAGGATCGGCGCCACCAGCTCGACCCCGTGGATCGGGGCGAGGGCGGCGGCGACCACCCCGCCACCGTCGGTGACCAGCACCACGTCCGGCGCCATCACCTCCATCAGCTCCTGCAACTGCCCGGTCCGCAAGGCGCGCAGGAACCGCTCCACGACGGCCTGTTGCTCCGACCGGCTCACCCGCACCCGCGGTCGCCGGGCCGCCACATGCTCCCGCGCCCGCCGCGCGACCTGCCGGACCGCTGCCGCGGACTTCCCGATCACCTCGGCGATCTCGCCGTACGGCAGCTCGAAGACCTCGCGCAGCACGAACACCGCCCGCTCGGTGGGCCCGAGCGTCTCCAGCACGGTCAGCATCGCGATCGAGACGCTCTCCGCGAGCTCGACGTCCTCGGCCACATCAGGGCTGGTCAGCAGCGGTTCCGGCAGCCACTCGCCCACGTACTCCTCGCGGCGGCGCGACACCGTGCGCAGCCGGTTGAGCGCCTGCCGGGTGACAAGCCGGACGAGGTACGACCGCGGGTCCCGCACCTGTGACCGGTCGACGTCGGCCCACCGCAGCCAGGACTCCTGCAGCACGTCCTCCGCGTCGGCCGCCGACCCGAGCATCTCGTAGGCGACCGTGAACAGGAGGCTGCGGTGGGTGACGAAGGGGTCCTGGGTCATGCCGTCGACGCTACGTCGTAGGCGCCGGTGTTCCCCGTCCGGGAGGCCAACGGGATCTCGCACGAGTCCGAGTAGCCCTGCGAGGTGATCCCGTGTGCGGTGTTGCACCGGGCCGCCATGTTGGCGAAGCCGATGAACACGGTCAGTTCGACCAGTGCGGCCGGGCCGAGGCGCTCCAGCAGGCTCTTCGACAGTTCGTCGGTGACGGTCGGCGGAGTGGTGGTCATGGCCTCCGCGTACGCGAGCACGTCCCGCTCCAGCGGCGTGAACACCTCCGACTGCCGCCAGCGCGGCACCTGGCTGGCCTTGGCCAGGTCCAGGTTCTGGTTGAGGGCCTGGAAGTAGTTGACGTCGAGGCACCAGCTGCAGCCGATCTGGGCCGCGACGGCCATGTGCGCGAACGTCTTGAGGCTCGCGTCGGCCGCGTCCCATGTGCCCACCCTGGCCGCGAACTCCTGGTTGGCCCGGGCGAGTTCGGGGTTGTTCCACAGTACTTCGACGGGCTCGGGCACGGCCCCGAGCTGCTTGACCATGTTCTCGCGGAGCTCGACGGGAAGCTCGGCCTTCGGAACGCGAAGCGTCACGGTGTCCTCCTGGTACGTGTGCCTGTCTGGCGGTTCGACATGAAGACACCGGCCGGCTCGCGGATGTGACACCCGGATCGGGCAGTCCGGTCGGCCACCCTGGTTGGTCACTCCGCGCGGGGGTACTCGGGCGTCATGATGATCGCCCAGAATGAACATGTGGACATCGCCGCGTCCGGCGCCGCCATGGGCATGGTGGCGGCCTTCGCCGGCGGTCTCGTCGTCGTCGCGCTGCTCGTGTGGGCCGTCCGGCTGGGTATCAATGTGCGGCAGCGGGAACTGGCGCCGCCGCGTCCGGACGAGCAGCCCCGGCTGCCGGAATCCGGTGCGGTGCGGGAGATCCGGGAGCAGCGGGAGCCGGACGAGGTGCCGCGAACCCCCGACGGTGAGCGACTCCTCCCGCACAACCTCCGCCACTCCGGAAGCAGGCGCAGCGAGAGCCAGGAGCGTCCGCGCTGGGATGAGGGGCCTGGCGGTTCCTGATGGCCGGCACCCGGACCACGGCCGGCACCCGGACCGTGCGGGCGGGCCGCCGCAGCCTCGACATCCACCGGCCCGACAAGGTGCTGTTCCCCGCCGACGGGAACGGCAAGGAGTACACGAAGGGCGACCTCGCCGCGTACTACCGGGCCGTCGCCCCCTTCATGCTGCCGCACCTGCGCGGGCGGCCGTTGATGCTCGAACGGCACCCGGACGGGATCGACGGCCCCCGGTTCATGCAGAAGAACGTCCCGGAGCACTACCCGGACTGGATCAAACGCGTCGAGGTGTCCAAGGAGGGCGGCACGGTCACGCACCTCGTCTGCGACGACGCCGCCACGCTCGTGTACCTCGCCGACCAGGCCTGTCTCACCCCGCACCGCTGGCTGTCCCGGGTCGACAGGCTCCACCGGCCCGACCGCCTGGTCTTCGACCTCGACCCGCCGACCGGGGACGACTTCGCCGCCGTACGCCAAGCCGCCCTGCTCCTGCGCGAGTTGCTCGACGAACTACGGCTGCCGTCCGCACCGATGACCACCGGCTCGCGCGGTCTGCACCTGGTCGTGCCCCTCGACGGACGGCAGGATTTCGACGCGGTACGCGCCTTCGCCAAGGACGTCGCCGACCACCTCGCCGAGGCACACCCCGACCGGCTCACCACGGCCGCGCGCAAGAAGGACCGCGGGGAGCGCCTCTACCTCGACGTGCAGCGCAACGGCTACGCGCAGACCGCCGTCGCCCCCTACGCGGTCCGCGCGAAGCCCGGGGCCCCGGTCGCCGTCCCCGTCAGCTGGGACCAACTCGACGATCCGGACCTCGACGCCCGCCGCTGGACCCTCACCGACGCCGTGGACCAGGCCCGCACCAACCCCTGGGCGGGACTGGCGAGTCGGGGACGTTCCCTGGCCCCGGCCGGGCGACGACTGGACGACCTGCGCGGCTGATTCACCTGTTCGTCGAACTGAAGATCGATCTGGACGACTGACGGCTCTCACGCTGGGTACTCACCGGTTCATGCGAATGAGTGTGGTGGACGTGGGGTCGAACACGGTTCGGCTTGTGGTGGCGGACCTGGAGGACGGCGTACCCCTGCCCGTGCACACGGCCAAGTGGAAGCTACGGCTCTCCGAGCGCGTCGGGCAGCCGTACGGGGAGATCCCCGAGGACTCCGTGCGTCACCTCGTGAAGGCGGTGGCGGCCGCTGCGGAGACCGCCCGATGCTGGGGCGCGGCGGGGCCACTCGCCTTTGCCACGGCGGTGGTTCGGGGCGCGCCGAACCGGCTCGACGTGCTCCGCGCGGTGCGCACCGAGACCGGCGTACGGCTGTGCACGCTGCCGGGAGAGGTCGAGGGCGAGCTGACCTTCCTCGGCGCCCGGCGCTGGATGGGCTGGCGCGCCGGGCCGCTCGCGCTCTTCGACATCGGTGGCGGATCCTTCGAAGTCGCCTTCGGGCGTGGCCGGTTGCCCGACTTCGTCGCGTCCCTGCCGCTCGGCGCGGGTCGGCTGACCCGGGACTTCCTCTACGGCCAGGACCCGCCGCCCGAGCGCGCGGTGAAGGCGCTGCGCCGCGAGGTACGGCACCAACTGCGGGACGTGGCCGCACGGATCCGATGGGAAGGGCCCCGGACCACCGTCGTGACGTCCCGCACCTTTCAGCAGCTGGCCCGGCTCTGCGGCGCCGCTCCCGGACGCCAAGGTCCCTTTGTGGAAAGGCGGTTGGCGCGGGCGGAACTGCGCGTGGGCCTCGACCGGCTGGCCGCCCTCGCGGCCTCCGACCGGGCCCTGCTGCCCGGTGTCTCGGCACCGCGGGCCGCGCAGAGCCTGGCCGGAGCCGTGGTCGGGCACACGGTCATGAAGCTCACCGGCATCAAAACCGTCACCGTCTGCCCCTGGGGCATCCGCGAAGGAGTGCTGTTGCGGTACATCGAGGACGGCGGAGCCTGGTGGACGGAGATGACGCGGCGCAGCGACGACGCCGAAACCGCGGGGGCGGTCGCCCTGCGCATCGCGCCGGTGCCGAAGCAGTCGGCGCCCGTCGTCAGGTAGCGAATGTCCGCGCCGCGCCGACCTACGCCGGGTGTGAGATCTCGGCGACCGCCGTCGAGATCCGCTGTTGCAGATGCTCGGGCAGTGGCGTTCCGTTGACCGAGTCGACGAGTTCCTCGGCCAGTTGGTGGAGTTTGGTGTTCGTGTGCTGGGAGACATCGACCAGGACGCTCCAGGCGTCCTCGGGGCTGAGGGCGAAGGAGGCCATCAGGACTCCGCGGGCCAGGTCGATGACCGGCCGGGTCAGCATCGCGCGCTTGAGCTGCTCGAGCTCGACGCGCAGCTCCTCGGCCTCGTCGGACACGCCGTTCTCCTCCATCAGGTCGTGCGTCGTGGGGGAATGCTCGTGCCAGGCGTTGACCACCCCGTCGATGGCCGCGGGCTCCGGCGCGTGACGCAACAGCGTCGACGTGTCGGTGAGCGCGAACAGCCTCTCGACCCCGGCGCTGACGGCCCGGACGTCGAGTGTCTTGCCGTCCGTGAGGGCCAGCCGGCGGACGGACAGCAGGACGTTGAGCCCGGCGCAGTCGCAGAAACCGACTCCGGCCAGATCGAGGTCCACACCTCCGTGCGACCGGGCGAGTGCCAGGCGCAGAGCGCGCCGCACCGCTTGTTCCGTGTCGATGTCGATCTCCCCGGAGACCACGACGACGGTCCGGGTACCGCCCGGCCGCGTCACGATCTTCAGGGAGGCGGAAACCGACGGGGGATCCACCGCAACGACGGGGGACACCGCGCATATCGTCCGGACCCCGCTCCTGGCAGGAGCGCAACATTCGTGTTCTCGCATGGCAGCCGCTCCCGAGGCATCCGCCCTGTTCTCTGCCCGTTCAAGTCTCGCCCGTCGCATTTAGCGCGTCAAGATATACACGAAATCTTTTTCGCGTCTGGGGATACGTGAAAGCCGGGCCCTATGCTGGGGGCATGGACGGAGTACCTGAGACGCACACAGGATGGACGTTCCTCACCAGCCATGCCCGAGTGCTGGCCGCGATCGCTGAGGACCAACGCACCCGCATCCGTGACATCGCCGTGCGGTGCAGGCTCACTGAAAGGGCTGTCCAGAAGATCATTTCCGATCTGGAAGAGGACGGCTATCTCACCCACACGCGGGAGGGGCGGACCAACGCGTATCAGATCGAGCCGGGGACGATCCTGCGGCATCCGGCGGAGGCCGGGATGACCGTCGAGGCGCTGCTGTCCGCCCTCGCGCAGCACGACGCGCAGCGGGAGCGCTCGACTGGGGCGCCGACCGGCGAGCGGGACTCCTAACTCGCGGAGTGACGCGCCGAGTTACGGCGGGGGACCGCGGTCGCCGGTGGTCGACGAACCGGTGACGATCCGTCAACCACCTTGGATCACAAGGGTGTTGGGTGCGGAGAGGCGACCGGGCCGCGCCCGATTGCCGTCCTCGCTCGATCGGGTACCTCAACTGCCGTGACGCGACAGGGACGGTAGCCCGCCGGACCGTACGCCGCCTGTCTGTCTATGCGTCGCTCCGGCCGGCCGACCCGTCTTCCACCACGGCCTCCGCCAGTTCCCGCGCCGAGGCGTAGCGCGCGTCGTGCGGCAGCCGTTCCACCGGTTCCACCAGGCTGTCCGGTGCGTACTTCTCGCGCAGTACGCCGCCCAGTTCACGGGGTCCCGCGGGGAACGAGGTGCGGCCCAGGATCTTCGCCAGTTCCAGCCGGACCGTCTCCAGAGGCACGGACGTGCCGCTCGGTGCCACGGGGCCGCCCGCGATCACCGGGTCGTCGTCGGCGGTCGGTTCCGGGTCGTTCCACTCCTCGGTGCGGGTCGAACGCCCGGAACGCAGCAGCCCCTGCAGTTCGTGCTTCATCTCCTCGTCACGGTGGACGCTCAGTCGGTCGCTTCCGCGTTCCATGAGTCGCTCCATTTCTCTCGGGGGAGTCCGGCGCCTACCCGGGGCCATGGGGCCAACACGTCCACTCGTCCGCCCGCCTGATTCATCACCATTCGTCATGTTCTGAGGGCTGGGAGTCATCGTCTTCGCACATGCGTTTCGAGGCTCTCCGGGCGGGAAGGCGGCATAGGAGTGCTTCGGACAGGAGGCACGTCCGTGGGAGTCGGCGTACGCCGGATCGCGGGTGTGTTCCGCCTGGTCAGCGCGTGCTCACTCCCATGGGGACCGTCCAGTCGACAACCCCTAGAGGGAGTTGTGAGCACCACCATGGCCACAGTCAATCGCAAGCGCCATCCGCACGACGACGCCCCCCGCACCGCCGCCGCCTTCGCGCGCCTCTCGCACCTGCCCGACGGGCCCGAACGGGTCGCCCTGCGCGACGAACTCGTCCGGGTCTGGCTCCCCATGGCCGAACGTATCGCCGGCCGCTATCGGGGAAAGGGTGAGCCCTACGAGGATCTGCGCCAGGTCGCGGCACTGGGCCTGGTCAAGGCCGTCGACGGCTACGACCCCGACCGCGGCCACGCCTTCGAGAGCTACGCCGTTCCCACCGTCACCGGCGAGATCAAGCGCCACTTCCGTGACCACATGTGGGCTCTGCACGTGCCCCGGCGCATCCAAGAACTCCGCAACAGGGTGCGTATCGCCCTTCGCGACCTGTCCGCAACGGGTTCGGACCGGCGCCCCGGCATCGCGGAGATCGCCGCGTACGCGCAGCTGAGCGAGGAGGACGTACAGGCCGGTCTGGAAGCGCTGGACAGCTTCACCGCGCTCTCGCTGGACGCCGAGACACCCGGTGAGGACGCCGGTATGACGCTCGTCGGCCTGCTGGGGGAGTGCGACGCCGGATTCGACCTGGTCGTCGACCGCGAGGCGGTCAAACCCGCCCTGCAGACACTGCCCGAACGCGAACGCACCATCCTCTACCTCCGCTTCTTCCGGGGCATGACCCAGAGCTGCATAGCGGAGCGGCTCGGCGTCTCCCAGATGCACGTCTCCCGGCTGATCAGCAACTCCTGCGCCACCGTGCGCGAACGCGTCCTGGCCGACGCCGCCTGACGCGTCCGGGACACGTGGCCGGCCGCCCTGCGGGAGTGTTCCCGGGGCGGCCGGTGGCGGGCTCACTGCCGAACCCTCCCGGGAGCGGTTGGACAGCCTGCCGCCCTCTTCGGACTACCGGGCTGGGGCCGGTTCAAACAACAACCGGCCCACTGGGCGGACAGTCGCGCGGAACCTCGGCCGGACGACTCGTCGCCGCCCGCATGTTGTGCATGTCCGGTTACAGGCCCGTGCGGAAGGGGGTTCCTCGCCGACTCCCAGTTGCCCGTCGTACCCTCAACAACGCGCAAGGCAGGGCATGTTGGGCAGTTCCGCTTACGGTCGTACCGAGTCCGTACGGGACGTCCCGGCGTACCGGTATGCTCTCGACTGTTGTCTGACGGCAACTATGGTCGCGGGAGACCGCTCGGTGGGGAGGGCAGGGCCATGGTGGTGCCACAGCCTCGGGCCGACGACCTGCTGGCGGTGGGTGGTGAAGGGGCCGGCCCGGAAGCCTGGGTGGCCTGGCAGCCCGCCGTCCTGCTGGTCGAGGACGATGCCGGGGACGCGCTGCTGGTGGAGGAACTGGTCGCCGACAGCGCGCTGAAGATACGTCTGCAGTGGGTGCGGTCGATGGCCGAGGCCGCCGAGGTGCTCGCGGCCGACGTGCCGGACTGTGTCCTGCTCGACCTGCACCTGCCGGACGCCCAAGGACTTGAGGCGCTCTCCCGGGTCCGGGCTGGCGCCGAGCGGGCCGCTGTCGTGGTCCTCACCGGCCTCGCCGAGGAGGAGACCGGACTGGCCGCCGTCGCCGCCGGAGCACAGGACTACCTGGTAAAGGGCCGGGTCGAGCCGGGACTGTTCGGACGGGCCGTGCGCTACGCGATCCAGCGCAAGCAGGCCGAGCGGGCGGCCGTCGCGCTGCAGGCCAGCAGCATGCAGGCCCAGGAGAACGCCCGCCTGGAACGGGGACTGCTGCCCCGACCCCTGCTGCGCGGCGAGGGCGTCGAAGCGGTGGCCCGCTACCGTCCCGGCCGCGCGCAGGCGCTGCTGGGCGGCGACTTCTACGACATCGTGCAGAGCGTCGACGGCACCGTCCACGCGGTGGTCGGTGACGTCTCCGGACACGGGCCCGACGAGGCCGCCCTCGGTGTGGCCCTGCGGATCGCCTGGCGCACGCTGGTGCTCAGCGGTGTCACCGGCGCCGAACAGGTGGCCCGCCTGGAGGAACTCCTGGTCGCCGAGCGCATCCGCAGCGAGGTCTTCGCCACCCTCGTCAGCCTCGCCGCCGCGCCCGGCGAACGTACGGCCCGAGTGGTGCGGGCCGGCCACCACGGGCTGCTGATGCGGGACGGCGGTCGCGTGGAGTGGGTCGAGATGCCCGGTGGCCCGGCGCTGGGCGTGGTCCCCGGTCACGCGGACTGGCCGGTCGAGGAACTGGCCGTACCGACGGACGCCGCCGTGGTGCTGTTCACCGACGGCCTCTTCGAGGGGCATGTCGGTCGAGGCTCGGAGCGGCTCGGGGAGGACGGCCTGCTACGGCTCGCACGGGAACGGGCCGCACTGGCACCGGAGCCGTTCGTCGACGAACTGATCGCCTCCGCGGAGAGCCTGGCCGAGGCACAGGGCGGCCTGGCGGACGACGTGGCCGTGATGCACCTGCACTGGACATGAGGCGCCTGCCCCGGACGTGATTCACCGCGCCGGGAATGAGCAGGTGGGACGAGAGGGTGTCGGGACGAGACGAACGGTGAGGGACATGGCGGGCGGAACAGGGATCGGGCGTCGGCTGACGGTGCAGGGATGGTTCTTCCTCGCGCTGTCGCTCATGGTGCTGCTCGTGGTGATCGGCACCGCGATCGGCGCCAGCCTCCTCAGCCAGACGGCCCGGGTCACCGACGATCTGCTGCTGCGGGTCCAGCCCTCCCAGACCGAGGCGTACCGACTTCAGACCGCCCTGGTCAACCAGGAGACCGGCATCCGCGGCTACGCGATCGCCGCCGACAAGCAGTTCCTCGCCCCGTACACCAGCGGCAAGCAGGAGGAGGACCGCTCGGCCGCACGGCTGCGCGGACTGCTCGGTGACCGGCCCGAACTGCTCGCTGATCTACGGGCGGTGGAGCGCGGAGCGGCCGCCTGGCGGCAGGACTACGCCGAGCCCCTCGCCGCCGCCGTCACCCCCGGCCGCCCGCACGCCGTCGACCAGGCCACCGTGGACAGCGGCAAGCACGAGTTCGACCACCTGCGCACCCTCTGGGCCAAGCAGAACGCCGACCTCGCGAAAGCCGTGAAGGAGGGCCGGGCCCACCTCGCCCACCAGCGGACGGTACGCAACACCGTCCTCAGCGCCATGGTCGCCGCCTTCCTGCTCACCGGCGTCGCCCTCGCCGTACTCGTACGACTGCTGGTGACCCGGCCCCTTGAGTCGCTGAGCAAAGCGTCGGAACAGGTCGCGGCGGGCGACTTCGCGCACCGCATCACCGGCGACGGCGGCCCGGCCGACCTCACCGCGGTGGCCGGAGCCGTCGAGGGCATGCGCAGACGCATCGTGGCCGAACTCGACGCCTCCCGGGACCAGCAGGAGGCACTGAGCCGACAGGCCGCGGAGCTGGACGCCCAGGCCGTCGAACTGCGCCGGTCCAACGCCGAGTTGGAGCAGTTCGCCTACGTCGCCTCGCACGATCTGCAGGAGCCGCTGCGCAAGGTCGCCTCGTTCTGCCAGCTCCTGGAGAAACGCTACGGCGACCAGCTGGACGCCCGCGGCCTGCAGTACATCGACTTCGCCGTCGACGGCGCCAAACGCATGCAGGTGCTCATCAACGACCTGCTCACCTTCTCCCGTGTCGGGCGCCTCGACGACACCCGGGAGCGGGTCGGTCTCGGCCCGGCGCTGGACAAGGCGCTGCGGAACCTCGCCGCGGCCGTGGAGGAGTCGGAGGCGCGGATCGACCGGCCCGAGACCCTGCCCGAGATCGTCGGTGACGCGACGCTGCTGACGATGCTCTGGCAGAACCTCGTGGGCAACGCCCTGAAGTTCCGCCACCCGGACCGCGCCCCGCATGTGACCGTCACCTGCGACCCCGACCCCGAGAACCCCGGCAGGTGGCGTCTGTGCGTCGCCGACAACGGCATCGGCATCCCCGAGGAGTTCACGGACAAGGTCTTCGTCATCTTCCAGCGGCTGCACAGCCGCGACGCCTACGGCGGCACCGGCATCGGACTCGCCCTGTGCAAGAAGATCGTCGAACACCATGGCGGCCGGATCTGGATCGACTCCCGGGTCGGCGAGGGCACCCGCTTCTGCTTCACGCTCCCGTCCGCCGAGGAAGCCACTGACGCGACCCATGCCATCGAAGCCACCGATACGAGCGAAGCCACCGAGACCGCCGAACCCGGCGACGGGACCGGCACCTCCACAGACGAGAAGGCCCTGACATGACCCTCCCTGGCGCGACCCCGATCGACGTCCTCCTCGTGGAGGACGATCCTGGTGACGAACTGATGACCCGGGAAGCCTTCGAGGACAACAGGATCGGCAACACCCTGCACGTCGTCCGGGACGGCGAGGAGGCCCTCGACTTCCTCTACAAGCGCGGCGAGCACACCGACGCCCCGCAGCCCGACCTCATCCTCCTCGACCTCAACCTGCCGAAGTACGACGGCCGTCAGGTCCTGGAGAAGATCAAGTCCGACCCGGAGCTGGCGCACATCCCCGTGGTCGTCCTGACCACCTCGTCGGCCGAGGAGGACATCCTGCGCAGCTACAAACTGCACGCCAACGCCTATGTCACCAAGCCGGTCGACCTCGACCAGTTCATCGCCGCGGTCCGGCAGATCGACGACTTCTTCGTGCAGGTCGTCCGGCTGCCCCACCGCTTCGGCTGAGGGGGCTAGGGTCTCTGGTACGGAGTGACGAAACGGGCGTCGAGTTGGTGAGGGCCATGGAGCCGCAGGACGACCGTGCCGACGAGATCACCGGGGTGTTCCTGCACCGGCTGCCGGAGGACACCTGGTGGTGGTCGGACGAGATGTTCCGGCTGCTCGGCCACGAACCCGACGCCGTCACGCCCACCGCCAAACTGCTGCGAGGCCACGTCCACGGCGAGGACCAGACCCGGCTCGACAGCGCCCTGGAACACGGCAGGTCCACCGGCCTCCCCTTCAGCTGCTATCTCCGTGTGGTCGGCACACCGGACGCGGAACGCAGCGTCGTCCTGGTCGGCGACGGCCGTACCGGAGACGACGGCGAGGTGGTGGTGCTGCGCGGGTTCGCCGTCGACGTGACGAAGTCGGTACGGCGGGAGGCACGGCGCACCGCCGACTCCGACATCGACCGGGCCCGCGTCTCGCAGGAGGACATCGACCTCGCGCGCGGCGTGCTCATGGCCCTCTACGGCATCGACGCGGACATCGCGATGCGCGTCCTGCGCCGCCACTCCCAGTACGCCAACATCAAACTCCGCACACTGGCCCAGACCGTGCGCGAGGCCGCGCCCACGGCACCCGGCCGACCCCAGCACGACCTGCACCAGCGGATCTCGGCCGTGCTGTACCCAGACCGCGAGTGAGCGGGTGCCCAAGCTCCCGGAGACTGGGCAGCTTGGGGGTGGGAATCCCGGGTAGGCCAACCCCATGAGCGGCGAATCACCACACTGCCGACTTCTTTGAGGTGTCGAACTCGTGGCAGCGCGCGGGGAGGCGGACCGGAAACGGACGCAGGCGGACGGCACGGGCGCCGTCGCGGGCCGGATCGCCGATGCCGTGGACGGCCTGGCCGAGCTGTGGACCACGGCGGCGGCCGAGGCGTCCGTACGACTCTCTCCGCATCAACTGCGCGCCCTGCACGCCCTGGAGGCCACACCGGGCGCGAACCTGACCATGCTGGCGGACCGGCTCGACGCCGGGCTGCCCACGGTGAGCAGACTGTGCGACCGGCTGGAGGCGGCCGGGCTGCTGCTCAGGGAGGCCGCACCGCACAACCGCAGGGAAGTACAACTGCGCCTGACCACGCACGGCAGGGACGTGCTCGCGGAGGTGGCTGAGCTCAGGTCCCGGGCGCTGACCGAGGTCGTACGCGGCATGGAACCTGACGACCGCGCGGCCCTGGAGCGCGGCCTGCGGGCGTTCGTCGCGAGGCTCGGGGAGCCGCCGACTGGTGAGCACGGGTGAACCCGCGCCTCACGGTGCGTCGGCGCCGCGCCCGTTCCAGTCCAGGCAGACCACGGCGGCGTCGGCGGTCAGGTCCGTGCTGCCGAAGTGCTCGACCAGGCTCGCCACCACCGAGCGCGCGACCTCCTGCGGAGTCTGCGTCGGCGCCGCGTCGAGAGCCCGGTGCAGCGCCTCCTCGCCGAACAGGGTGCCCTCCGGCGAACGGGCACCGTGGACGCCGGTGCTCACCGCCACGAGCCGGTCTCCGGGCCGTACGGTGAAGATCTGCTCCTCGTAGGGGGTCTCCTCGAACATGCCCAGCGGGAGCTGTGCCTCCAGTTCGATCTGCTTCACCGTGTCACCGCGCCGGCGGTAGAGCCGGGGGGAGCCCGCGTCGACGGCGTGGACGGCGCCGTTCGCGAGGTCGAAGCGGAGCAGCAGGGTCGAGGCGTACACCTTGCCGCCGAACTGGGCGTAGACGGCCTGGTCGGCCAGGCGGGCCTGGTCGGCGAGGCCGAGGCCGGCGCGGCGGGCGTTGCGCAGGGCGCCCACCGTGACGCTGGTGAGCAGGGAGGCGTCGATGCCGCGGCCCATGCCGTCGGTGACCGTCACGGTCAGCCGGCTGCCGTCGGTGCTCCAGTCGAAATTGTCGCCGCCGACGGTGTACGCGGGCTCCAGATGGGCGCCGATCACGAACTCCGGGCGACCGCAGCCGCGCCCCGGCAGAAGCTGCCACTGCATCTCGGCGGCCAGCGTGAGCCGTCGGGTGCGGCGGGCCAGGAGGTACAGGTCGGTGTCGCGCTCCGCCGTGGCGATCTCGTGGCCCAGCGCGGTGGCGAACTCGGCGAGCCCACGGACCCCGGCGCTGTCGGCGCCGGCGGTGGGCAGACGGGCGGAGAGGACGCCGAGCCGGTCGCCGCGCACGGTGACGGGTACGTGCACGGTGGCCGTCCCGTCCTCCGCGGGTGTGACGACGGGCGTCTGGACGGTGAACGCCCGTCCCGCCGGGCCGTCGTAGGCGGACAAGGGTTCGCCGGTGCCGGGCAGTGGGGCGACCGGCCGCAGCACGCGCAGGCCGTAGTCGGCGAGGAGGAGGGTGACCTCCCGCGCGTCGGCACGGGCGCCGAGCAGGCGGCGGGCCGTCTCCACCAGAGCGTTGGGCGGGGCCGACCGCAACTCGCTCTCCACAGAGGGGAGCGACTCAGAGGTGCTCACGGCGTTCACCCTTCCGGCTCAGTGTCTTCACACTAGCGCCACGCCGGTGGGTGCGGGGTACGGCGGGGGCGCACCTCACCGCCCCCGCCAGTCCAGGCACACCACCAAGGCGTCGTCGTCCGGAGTCGGCGTGCCGCGATGGCCGGTCAGCTCCCGCAGCACGGCCCGCGGCACCTCGGCGGCGGGCAGCAGCCGCGTGTGCTGGATCGCCCGCGCGAGCGCCGCGTCCCCGTACGCCTCACCCTTGGGCGAGGCGACCGCGTACACCCCGTCACTGACGAAGAGGAGCCGGTCCCCGGGCTCAACCCGGAAGTCCTGCTCGACGTAGTCGGTCTCCTCGAACATGCCCAGCGGCAACTGCGCGTCGAAGGCGATCCGCTCCACCACTCCGTCACGCAGACGCATCGTCTGCGGCGATCCGGCGTCCACCACCCGGGCCCGCCCGGTGGTGAGTTCGAAGTCGAACATCAACACGGACATGTGGCTTCGGCCCCGGTAGTGCGCGTACACGGCCTGGTCCGCGAGGGCCGCCTGATCGGCGAGAGGGATGCCCGCCCGGCGCGCGTTGCGCAGGGCGTTGACCGCCAGGTTCGTCAGGAGCGACGCCTCTATGCCCTCGCCCATGCCGTTCGAGACGTACAGCGTGAGGTGGTCGGCCGTGGCTGACCAGTCGAAGTTGTCCCCGTGGATCGCGTACGCGGGCTCCAACTGTGCGCCCAGGTCGAACTCGGAGCGCGAACACGAGCGGCCGGGCAGCAGCTGCCACTGCATCTCCGCCGCCAGTGTGAGCCGGTCCTTGCGCCTGGCCCGCAGATACAGGTCCGTGTCGCGCTCGGCGACCAGCACCTCGTGCCCCAACACCTCGGCCAGCTCGGTCAGTTCGGGAAGGCACTCGCGCGCGTGGTCGCCGCCGGGCAGCGTCACCGAAAGCACGCCGAGACGGTCCCCGCGCACACTGATCGGCAGGTGCACGCGCACACTGCCGTCGCCCAAGTTGCCCTCCACGAAGGGTTCCTGGGCGCCGAAGGCCCGGCCCGCCGGGGTGTTGTGGAGGGAGACCGGCGGCAGGGTGTGCGGCAGGTCGGTCACGGGCTGCAGCACGGTCAGGCCGTAGTCGGCCATGAGCAGGTCCACGGAGTCCGCCGCGTACCGCCGGCCCAGCTCCCGGCCGACGACGTCGGGCAGTTCGTGGGGAGCCGCCGTGCGCAGCGCCCGCTCGACAGCCATGAATCTGTTCACGATCGTAGGTATGCCAATCTCTCACCCGAGGCACGCGTCGTCCGCCCTGCGGTGGGCCGTACGGCCCCGGAGCCGCGTGTCGTCTCGTCCATCCGTGTCCGTCGCGCGTGCCTAGTAGGCTGGGGTCCGTCCCTGTGCCTGCGAGAGTGTGACCGTGACGTCCTTCCACCCCCGCCCCGAACCCGACGAGGTCGCGCGCGTCACCTCTACGGCCGCGGAACTGCTGGAAGTCCTGTGGGGGCGCGCCTCGACGGCGCCCGCGTCCGCCTCGCAGCTGCGTGTGCTGTTCATCCTGGAACACCATGAGGGCATCAATCTGCGCACCCTCGCCGACCATCTCGCCTCGACACCGCCGTCGACCAGCCGACTGTGCGACCGTCTGCAGGCCGCCGGCTTCGTCGACCGCGAGGTGAGCCCCACGGACCGGCGCGAGGTGCGCCTGTACCTCAGCAGCCTGGGGCGGTCCTTCCTGTCGGACCTGCGGGCCCGGCGCGAGGAGGCGCTGGGGGCGGTGCTGGAGCAGATGCCGGCCGCCGGGCGCAGCGCGCTCCTCACCGGCCTGGAGGCGTTCTGTGCGGTGGCCGCGGCGCAGATACACGACCACGACGACTCCTCCGGCAGCCGTACCGCCTGACCGAGCCGTCCGACAGCCGCCGACTCGGCGGCTGTCTGCTGTTCGTGGCCGGCGCACGGAGTGGCCCCCGCCGACCGGGACATCCCAGATCCTTCCCCCTGCTGCGACGACACCCGCTACTTTCTTGCCTCATGGCCATAGTTGTCAAACGGCAAGTTTCGCGGGTGCCTGTGCCGACACGCGGTCGAGCAGGGGAAGTTCGGTGGAGGCTCCGGGCCGGTCAGCCGAGTTCGGCGCCCTTCGCGGCCGCCTCGGACTCGGAGTGCGCGTCACCGGTGGCGAGCGTGCCGCCCGCGCTCTCCAGGTGCGCCCGCACGAACCACTGGAACTGCTCCAGGTCGCGCAGCTGCTCGATCAGCAGGTCCTCGGTGGCGGGGTCGATCTCGCCCGCCTCCTTGATCCCGGCCCGGACGTCCTCGATCAGCCCCGTGTAGACGAGGTTGAGCGCGCCGAGGTGGGCGATGGCGTCGGCCCGGCCGATGGAGTAGTCGTCCCAGGTGCGCTCGGCCACCAGCGCGCCCGGCGTGCCCGGCGCGACCCCGCCGAGCGCGGCGATGCGCTCGGCCACGTCGTCGGCCATCTCGCGCACCCGGTCGACCTGCGGGTCGATCATTTCGTGTACGGCGATGAAGTGCGGCCCGACGACGTTCCAGTGCACGTGCTTCAACGTCAGGTGGAGATCGTTCAGCGAGTGGAGCCGCAGTCGCAGCATGCCGATCAGTCGGCCGGCGGCCTCGCGCCGGATACCGGGAACGGTGTACTTCGGGGTCAGGTCCTTGATCTCCTTGGTCATGGTTCACCTCAGGTCACTCGGTAGGGCGTGCGGTTCCTTACCTGCTCACGGGTGCCCACGTCTGACACGGTCAGACATCCCGTCCCTGCGTGGTACGTCACGAATGACCCGCGTGCCCTCCGCCCGGCAGGAGATCCTGGATCTTCGCCTTGAACCCCTGCCTCACCACGGCAGCGCGATCACTGTCGCCCTTGAGGACGGAGGACGCCGTGGCCTCGATCTGCTCCAGGGTGGAGTGCGGCGGAATGGGCGGTACGGCGGGGTCGGTCACGAAGTCCAGCACGCACGGCCGGTCGGCCGCCAGCGCGCTCTCCCAGGCGCCGGTCACCTCCTCCGGCCTCTCCACACGGATACCGGTCAGGCCCAGGGAACGGGCGAAGTCGGCGTAGGCCACGTCCGGGATCGACTGCGAGGGCAGGAACTGCGGGGCGCCCTCCATGGCACGCATCTCCCACGTCACCTGGTTCAGATCCCGGTTGTTGAGGACGGCGACGATCAGCCGCGGATCAGCCCACTCCTGCCAGTACTTGGCCACGGTGATCAGCTCGGCCATGCCGTTCATCTGCATCGCCCCGTCCCCGACCAGCGCGATGGCCGGCCGGTCACCGTGCGCGAACTTCGCACCGATGGCATACGGCACACCCGCACCCATCGTGGCGAGCGTGCCCGACAGCGAGCCGCGCATCGCACCGCCCAACTTCAGGTGCCGGGCATACCAGTTGGCGGCCGAACCGGAGTCGGCGGACAGGATCACATCGTCCGGGAGCAGACCGCTCAGCGCGTGCACGACGTGCTCGGGGTTGACCGGATCGGCCTCGACGGCGGCCCGCCGCTCCATGACCTCCCACCAACGGGCCACATTGGCCTCGATCTTGACCCGCCATGCCGGGTCCTCCAGCTGCTCCAGCAGCGGCAGCAGCCGACGCAGCGTCGCGGCGGCGTCACCGACGAGATTCACCTCGAAGGGATAACGCAGCCCCACCATGTGCGGATCGATGTCGATCTGCACGCCCCGTGCCTTGCCGAACTTCGGCAGGAACTGCGAGTAGGGGAACGACGAGCCGATCACCAGCAACGAGTCGCACTCACGCATCATTTCGTACGACGGCCGGGTCCCCAACAGCCCGATCGCACCGGTGACATAGGGCAGGTCGTCGTCCAACGCGTCCTTCCCGAGCAGCGCTTTGGCGACCCCGGCACCGAGCCGGTCGGCCACCGCCTTCACCTCCGCACGGGCACCCCGCGCCCCCTGCCCGATCAAGATGGCCGTCTTTCCACCGGAGTTGAGCACATCGGCGGCCCGCCGCAGATCGTCGTCGTCCGGCACCGCCGTGTAGTGCGGCATGCCCAGACTGGACGGCACCATCTTGAAGGCGTGCTCCGGCGGCGAGTAGTCGAGTTCCTGGACGTCCAACGGGATGATCACCGCGGTCACCGAGCGGCGCGCCATGGCGGTGCGCAGCGCCCGGTCGAGGACGTTCGGCAACTGCTCGGGGACCGTGACCATCTCGCAGAAGTCGGAGGCGACGTCCTTGTAGAGGCTCAGCAGGTCGACCTCCTGCTGGTAACTGCCGCCCATGGCACTGCGGTTGGTCTGTCCGACGATCGCGACGACCGGAACGTGGTCGAGCTTCGCGTCGTAGAGGCCGTTGAGGAGATGAATGGCGCCGGGGCCCGAAGTGGCGGCGCACACGCCGACCTTGCCGGAGAACTTGGCGTAGCCGACGG
Organism: Streptomyces sp. NPDC058469; assembly: GCF_042721125.1. Classification (NCBI taxonomy): domain Bacteria; kingdom Bacillati; phylum Actinomycetota; class Actinomycetes; order Kitasatosporales; family Streptomycetaceae; genus Streptomyces; species Streptomyces sp. NPDC058469. Next base: position 32,443 of record NZ_JBHXME010000026.1, on the reverse strand, counting down.
CCTCGAACGCGGACATCTCCTCGTGCCGCGACTGGACGAAGCGGGGGGTGTCGTCCGCGCGGCCCCAGGCGGCGAGCAGACCGTTGATGCCGTCGCCCGGGTAGGCGAAGACGTGCGTGACGTCCCACTCGCGCAATCGCTGGAGAACGTAGTCGGAGACCTTGGTGGACATGGGCGGAGTCCTTCCGGTGGGGGGTGTCCGTCCGGTACGGGCCTACGGGTGCCCCCGATCGGTACGGACCTACGGGTACCCCGGAAGTCGACTTCTGGCCCGTTCTCCGGCCCCTGTTCCTCCGACTCGTCAGTCGTCTCCCCTGACGATGTTGCCCTCGGTGAGTGTCTGCGGGGGCGGTGTCACGCTGTTGTCATCGACGGGTGGGATACAGGTGCGTACGGCCTTCCCGCCGCCGTGACGGGCCTTCGCCCAGCCCGTCTCGGGCGGCAGATGCAGGTCTTCCTTCTTGACGGTGCGCGCGGTCACAGCGCTTCAACTTCTCTCTCTGCGTCAGAAATGTACGGTCCCTTGAGCTGTCCGTTCGGGTCCCCTTTGGGCACGGAATCAAACGCCGTCGGGCGGACTCGGCGCGAGGACCGTGGCGATCAACTCCGGGCGAAGTCGAGGAGATCGGCGTTGAACCGCTCGGCGAATTTGGGCACCATCGCCAAGCCGTGCGGAGCGCCTGGGTAGACCTTGTAGATCGCGTCCTTGACGAGCTTCGACGATTTGTCGCCAGAGGCCACGATGGGAACGATCTGGTCGTCGTCGCCGTGCACGATCAAGGTGGGGACGTCGATCTTCTTGAGGTCCTCGGTGAGGTCGGTCTCGGAGAATGCCTTGACGCAGTCATAAGCGCCCTTGATTCCCACGGTCATGCTCCAGAGCCAGAACTCGTCACGGGTTCCCTGGGTGACGGTCGAGTCGTCCCGGTTGGCGCCGAAGAACGCGGCGCTGAGATCTTTGTAGAACTGCGAACGGTCCGTCTCCACGCCACTACGGATCTCGTCGAAGACCTCGATCGGCAGCCCTTCCGGGTTCGCGTCCGTCTTGAGCATGAGCGGTGGGATCGCCCCGAGCAGAACGGCCTTGGCGACTCGGCCGGAACCGTGCCGGCCGATGTAACGGGTGACCTCACCACCGCCGGTCGAGTGCCCGACCAGGATCACGTCGCGGAGATCCAGGGCTTCGATGACCGACGCCAGGTCGTCGGCGTACGTGTCGAGGTCGTTGCCGTCCCAGGGCTGACCGGAACGACCGCCCCCGCGCCGGTCATGAGCTACGGCCCGGAAGCCTTTGTCGGCCATCAACTTCAGTTGGGGATCCCACGCGTCGGCGGTCAGCGGCCAGCCGTGGGAGAAGACGACGGGCTGCCCCGATCCCCAGTCCTTGTAGAAGATCTGCGTGTCGTCCGTGGTCGTGGCGAAGGGCATGGCTTTTTCCTCCCGAAATGATCGAACTGTTTGAGTACGTCACACGGAGAATCGACGGCAAAGGGTCAGCGGCGAGAGGCGACCGGAATGAGCACGTCGACCACAACACTCTAGGCGAGGCCAGGAACTTCCGCGTGTCGAGCGAATTCCCGGCCGCTTCCACCGTAACCCGGGGGTCGGGCGAAAAGCGTCAGACCGTGGTTCGATCTCTCTCGCCCGTGCGATGGCTACCGTTTCGGTCATGCCAGAACTGACAGCACGGAACGTCGGCCCCTTCGGAATCGAGATCGCCTACGAACGTTTCGGTGACCCCGAGGCTCCGCCGGTCCTCCTGATCATGGGAGCGGGCGCCCAGATGATCAACTGGCCGGAGGAGTTCTGCCAGATGCTGGTCGACCGGGGTCTGCACGTGATCCGCTTCGACAGCCGCGACGCCGGCCGCTCGACCCACTTCCGCGACGCGCCCGTGCCGGACCTTCCGGCGGCCCTGGCCGGCGACCTCTCCACGGCGTCCTACACACTCTCCGACCTGGCGGCCGACACCGTAGGTCTGCTCGACGCGCTCGGCCTCACCGGCGTCCACCTCGTCGGCTCCTCGATGGGCGGGATGGTCGCCCAGATGATCGCGATCGAGTACCCGGAGCGGGCCCGCTCGCTCACCTCGATGATGTCCACGACCGGCGAGCGCGGCGTCGGGGAGGCCGACTTCTCCGTGTTCGCCGAACTGGGAGCACCACGGCAGGACCGGGAGGCCTTCGTCGGGTGGCAGGTGCGCGCCCTGCGGCTCGCCGCGTCACCGGGCTTCGCGTTCGACGCGACCGCGGCGGCGGAGCGGGCCGGACGCGTCTTCGACCGGGGCTACGACGCCCTCGGCATCCAGCGTCAGGGCCTCGCGGTGATGGCCACGGGCGACCGTACCGAACGGCTGCGGTCACTGCGGGTGCCCACACTGGTCGTGCACGGCGCCGACGACATCGTGTGCGACGTCAGCGGCGGTCGCGCCACGGCCGCCGCCGTCCCGGACGCCGACCTGGTGATCCTGGGGGGAATGGGCCACAGCCTTCCGCAGGAACTGTGGCCCGAACTCGCCAACCACATCAGCGAGTTCGTCCACCACGTCGAGAGGGTGAGAGTGTGACCGACGGGCCCTGACCCCGGTCCACGTCGCCACGTGCCCACTGCGCGGCCCGGACAGTTCCCTCCTTGATGTCCTGCTGGGGGAGTTGAAGGCCGAGTGAGACCTCCAGAGCGTGGAAGTACAGCTCGAAGTCGTGGAACAGATCGGGGTGGTCCAGTTCGGCGTGGCGCAAAGCCCGGTTGAGGAAGTCGAGTTGGCCGCCCCGGTAGTAGGGGGCTCGGCCCCGCTTGTACCAGATCAACTCCAGCACGCCCCGGTCGTCGTCGACGCGACGGCTGTCGCGTACGTAGTCGAAGGTGTAGATGGCCTTCGCGGAGGTGGCGGTCAGCCGCACGGTCTGCGTGACTCCGAGTCGGGCGAGAGCGGCGCTGTCGGCCCGGATGCCGGCTGGTGTGTCGTGGTACATCAGAAACGCCCAACCGCCCGCATCCCCGAAGCAGCAGGTCTGCCAGTCGATCTCCCAGTGTTGGCGGCCGGGGTCGTCCTTGTCGCGCAGATCCAACAGGCGTGTCCCGGTGGCGACTTGTTCCGGGTCGGCTCCGTGGAGCAGAGCGATCTGCTCGGCACTGACGTCCTCGCCGCGGAAGAAGGCGAGGGTGGTGTAGGGGTCCTGGTCGCGCCATCCGTGGGCGATCCAGGCGAAGCGCTCCAGCGGGTCACGTCCACACGGCCGCGCCGGCCGCGTACCGTCCATGTCGCTCGTGCCGCCGTCGCGGAATCTGCTTCCCCACGCGGGGTTGATCCGGTCGAGCAACTCGGCCTGCCCGCTGACCAGATTGACGGCGGGCCCGTGGTCGGGGGAGTGGGCCACGATGTGGTCGGCGAGATCATGCACCGCTTGCTCCGCGACGAAGTACAGGACCTGATCGTGGTCCTGGGTGGCGAAGAACTCCCAGTGGGGATCGCGGTATCCGCGCACGGTGCCGTCCTCGTCCAGGACGAGGAAGAGGCCACCGGGGTCGCTCACACGCTGCGTGTACTGGTCCCGCGATGTGCCTGTGGGCGGGAACATGGCGTCGTCGAGCAGGCCGGAGCCCGCCGCTATGGTGTGCCACACGCGTTTGAGTGTGTGCTCCGTTGTCTGCATGGGCGTCAGTATGCAAGGGGGTACTACCACGTTCGCCGACCGGGTCTCCCTTCAACTGGCCGGACAGGCACGGTAGTTGCGGACGTAGACCGTGACGCGGGCCCCGGTCGCACGAGTTGTTCCGCCCTCACGGAAACAACGCTTCAAGGTCCTTGTCTTCGCCTCCTCTTGGGCGTTCGTGTCGGAGTGCGCGCCCTCCGCATCACGGACCGCGACGATCCGGCTGAATCGCAGAATGCGTGCCGGTATGTCGCGGGCGGGAACCTCGATTCCGGCGAGGGTGTTCGAGGCGATCGGGGGCTGTGCCAGGGCGAGATCCGTGAGGGATCGGATGTCTTCCGGGGTGGCTTCCGTCCAGACCCGGTGCCGGCCCGGCAGGTAGAGAAGTCCGTCGCCCGGACGACCTGCGTGCCGTACGGCGTTGCCGATGGCGATCACGTCGTCGTGCCGGCTTTGGGGTGTTCTCAGATAGAGGGTGGCGGGGAGGAGTGCGGCGAGTACCGCGAGGGCCGCGATCCATGAAGTCAGGGAGTGCGATCGCCGCCTGTGGAGATGATCGATGCCGGCGCCCAGCAGCAATGCGAAGCCGACAGTTCCGTAGAGAACGTATCGGTCGACGAAAAGGGGCTTGAGTGGTGAAAGGAGGAGAAGTAGCAGGCCGGGGAGTACGAGAATGGGGACGGCCAGGGCGGGAAGTTGTATCGAGCCTTGGATATTCGAGGGAAGGCGGCTTCGGGCATTCGTGGGAATTCGGGCGCATGTCACGCCCACGATTGCCATCGCCGCGAATCCCAGAAACTGCACGGGGTCGGGCCAGGTGATCCAGGAGACCTGTGCGGACTGTCCCGAGCTGCGGATGGCCAGCGGCAGCAGTCCGGTCGCGACGCATGCGGCCGTCATGCTCCACGCCCTGCGTACGGGACGTGGGGAACCGGAGACGAGCAAGGTGGCGCCGTGCGCGGGCAGGGCGAGGACGGCGAACTCGTGGAGCAGGCAGGCGAGGAGCAGGGTGGAGCCGTAGGCCATCCATCGCCACCAGGTGGGACGTGCGACGCAGGCGACGAGGGCGTAGGTCGCCCCAGTGACCAGGGCGCACACCATGGCGTAGGAGCGGCCTTCTTGTGTGTACTGCTGGATTTGCGGAATGAGGGGGAACAGCGTGCCCGCCAGTAGTCCGGCACGCGGTCCTGTGAGGCGTAGTCCGAGAAGTCCGACTCCGGCCGCTGCCATGGACATCGCTGTCACCGACGGCAGTCGCAGGGTCAGCAGGCCGCCGCCGGCGAGGCCGTAGATCTCGTGCATGACGGCGTAGTAGAAGGCGTGGACGAGATCTACGTGTTGGGTGGTGCGCCACATCTGGGTCAGGTCGCGGTGTGCCAGCTGAAAGGTGACGGACTCGTCGCCCCACATGCTGTTCTGCCGGCGGATTCCCCAAAGCCCGAGAGCGAATGTCACTGCCATCGGCACCACGGCCACAAAGGCCTTGGTGTGGAATGGGGAACGGGTGCTGAAGAGCTGAGCGGATTTTGGCGAGTGCGATGCTTGTTGACGGACGGTACTGATCTCGAACGGCCTCTCAGGGGAAACGAAAGAGCCGTCAGAGTGCCCGGCCTCCGCTGACCGGAGGCTGATCGAACCTGATCGCGGGATCAGGAAGTGGTTCGGGGACTGTGCGACGCTGCACGTCATGCGCATCTTGGTGATCGAGGACGAGATCGATCTCGCTCGTACCCTGCACACCGGTCTCACCGCCGAGGGCTACAGCGTCGATCTCGCGCACGATGGCCGACAGGGGCTGTGGATGGCCCGGACCGGCGAATACGCTCTCGTCGTACTGGACTTGATGCTGCCCGGACTCAACGGTTACAAGGTGTGCGCCGAGTTGCGCCGTGAGGGCGTCACGACTCCGATTCTGGTGCTCACGGCGAAGGACGGAGAGTGGGATCAGGCCGAGGCCCTCGACACCGGGGCCGACGACTATCTGGCCAAGCCCTTCTCCTACGTGGTGCTCGTCGCGCGGCTACGGGCCCTTGCGCGACGTGCCCCGACGACCGCGCCGCCCGTCCTCGCCGTGGGCGACCTCTCGGTGGATGTCGCGGCCCGCGTCTGCCGGCGGGCCGGAACCCGGGTGGACCTCACGCCCCGCGAGTTCGCCGTACTGGAACTGCTGGCCCGCCGGGCGGGGCAGCCGGTCTCGAAGGCCGACCTGTTGCATCACGCGTGGCCCGACGAGGCATGGGATCCCAACCTGGTGGAGGCACGTGTCAGTTCGCTGCGCAAGAAGGTGGACGCCGCGTTCGAGCGGCGGTCGCTGCAGACCGTGCGGGGTATCGGCTACCGGTTGGTGGACGACCGTGAACGCGCCTGAATCGCGGCGCCGTTGGCGACCGCGTTCGGTACGGGCCCGCGCCGCCCTGGCCGCCGCCTCGGCTGCCGCAGTCGTCCTAGTGGCCATCGGCTGGTGGCTCCACCGTGACGTGTACCGCCAGAGCATGGACACCACCGAAGCGCAGGCGCAGGAACAACTCTGGTCCCTCGTCGGTCAGTTGCACCAGGGCATCGCCCCCGGCGACAGAAGCGCCCTGCCCTACGAGATCGTCGCCACCGGCCGACGCTCCGCTGTCGCCCACGACTCCACGATGGACGGCTTCGACTCCGACACCCGGCATGTACTGCCCGCGCCGCCGACGTCCGGGCCGTTCGAGGCGTGGAACATCCGCACCGTCCGCATGCCCGCCCGGCACGACGACACGTACGGCAGCGCCGACTTGGCCGGCCGGACCTTCCGGGCGATGACCGCCGACGTCAAGGCGAGCGAACTCGACCACACCAAGGCCGCGGCCTTGGGCATCGCCGACGACGCCAAGCTGCGGGTCTACGTCGTCCTCACCCCGCACGCAGCCGAGGCGGTCGTGACGACCGCCGACGGCCTGCTGCTGCGCGCCGGGATCGCCGGTCTGCTCCTGATCGCCGCCGTGGCTTACACCGCAACCAGGCTCGCCCTACGGCCCGTCGAGGCCATCCGCGCCCGTACCGCGTCGGTGACCGCGACCGACCCCCGCGAACGCGTCGACGTCCCCGACACGGGCGACGAGATCGCCGCCCTGGCCACCACCATCAACGCCACCCTTCAGCGCCTCGACGACGCCGCCGCCCGGCAACGCCGCTTCGTCGCCGACGCCGCCCACGAACTCCGCAGTCCCCTCACCACGTTGCTGGCCAGCCTGGAGGTCGCGCTCGCCTATCCCGACCACACCGACTGGCCTGCCGCGACCACCACCGCCGTACGACAGACCCGCCGCCTGCAGGCTCTCGCCGAGGACCTCCTCCTGCTGGCCCGGTTGGACGCCCGGGTCCCGGCAACCAGGCCTGCCACGGTCGACCCCGCAGCTCTCGCCACGCGACTGACCGAGCAATACCAGCTCGCCGAGGGGCAGTTGACCCTTGACTGTGACAGCACCGGTTCCGCTCTCGTCCACGGCGACCGGAACGAGCTGGAGCGGTTGTTGCGCAACCTCGTCGACAACGCCCTCCGTCATGCCGCGGACCGTGTTGTGATCACCGTTCGGGATGAGGGTAGTTGGGTGGTGATGACGGTGCACGACGACGGTCCGGGCGTGCCCGCCGAGGACGCCGAGCGCATCTTCGAACGCTTCACGCGGCTCGACGACGCCCGTTCACGCGATGCCGGTGGGAGTGGCCTGGGGCTCGCCATCGCCCGCGACCTCGCTCGGTGTCACCAGGGGACGCTCAGCCTCACGGGCCGGGCGCCCGGCGCGAGTTTTGTGCTGCGGCTGCCCCGGGTGTCGGACCTTGGCGGGGAGGAGTGAGGGTTCTTCCACGGGTGACCTGGTTCAGGAGTCGCGCGACGGGAGATGCCCTGCGGTCGAGAGTCGCCGCACGGAGCCCAGAGCCTGCGACGATGACGCTGCAGCCCGCCCAGGTGGCTCCGGACAGCCGCCGCCTGGTTTCCGGTCTCTCGATTCAGTCGTCGACCAGCACGACCCGGTCTCCCGGCCCCGACGACGCACGCTGGAGCCGCAAGGTGTGCCGAAGGCGCCGGTAGTCGGCAGACGACCGACGCGCGACCTTGTCACCCGGGAAGAGACCCTCGGCCTTCCGGACAGGAACGAAACCCACCCAAGAACCCGAGCCCGCAGTGGGAAATTCGTTGGACAACACATCGTCCGCCAGCGAGCGTTGGCGGAATGCGACAGGAGACGATCTGGGGCGCTGACGTTGCCCAGCGGTACGACACGCCCGGCACCGGTATGTTCGCGCCCGGCACTCTGGGGCCGGCCGTGGACCGCCTCGTGCATCTCGCGGGGGACGGGGCGGCGCTTGAGTTCGCCGTCGGGACCGGCCGGGTCGCCGTGCCTCTCGCCGAGCGCGGCGTCTCTGTCACCGGTATCGAGTTGTCGGTGCCGATGGTGGAGCAACTGCGAACCAAGGCCGACGAGGCGACGATCCCCGTGATCATCGGTGACATGGCGACCACCGTCGCCCCCGGGACGTACAGCCTGGTCTATCTCGTCTACAACACGATCTCGAACCTGCTCACCCAGGCCGAGCAGGTCGAGTGTTTCCGAAATGCCGCCCGCCATCTCACGCCGGGTGGGCGGTTCGTGATCGAACTCGGGGTGCCCGACTTGCGCAGACTCCCGCCGGGGCAGACGGCCGCTGTCTGGCAGACCGACGCCGACTACATCGGCCTGGACACCTATGACGTCCTGCGCCAGCACATCGTGTCGCACCACTTCCGGTTCGACGAGACCGAACAGGCCCAGCTGCACCGTAGCCCGCACCGCTACATCTGGCCGGCCGAACTCGATCTCATGGCCCAGCTGGCCGGGTTCGAGCTGGAGAGCAGGCACGAGGACTGGTCCGGCGGCGACTTCACCGCCGAATCGCGTTCTCATGTCTCCGTCTATCGAGTGCCGCCGACGCCGTAGTCGCCTCAACTAGGCGGTGCCATGCGGTACTTGTGTCTCGCCGTCGGCTACCCGGAGGGCTCACGCCTGCGGCGCGCTGTCACCCGTGCCGGTGCCGGCGTCGTCCGGGGCGTCCGTCAAAGGGATGCGGGCGGTGATGCGTTTGCCGACGGGTTCGCGCTGCGCTTCGAAGCCTCGCGCTACGGCCCGCACGATCTCCAGGCCGTGCTGCCCCACCCGTTGGGCGTCAGCGGCACGGGCTACCGGCAGCACCGGGTCGGAGTCCCACACCTCCACCTCGACGAGGGCATCGACGATCCGTAGATCCATCAGCACCGGGCCGGGCGCGTACTTACGGGCGTTGGTGACCAACTCGCTGACGACCAGCTGTGTGAGATCCATGGCACGGGCCGACACCGGCAACCCGTACTCGACCTGCGCCCGGGCAAGGAACGTCGCGGCCAGCCGGCGGGCCTCGGCGATGCATGAGCCGTCCCCGTCCAACGCCACGGTGGACCGTAGGGCCCGGGCCTGCGGCGCTGCGTCGTCGTCCTCCGAGGAATCTGGTTCCATCCGGATCGTTTCACCGCCTTCCGCGTTCCCCGCGCATACCCCGTGAAGCAACGCGCACTCCGTCAATGTCTGTCGGTTCCACCGGACGGCTCCACCGGACACAAGCATCAACCGTACGATGCGGGGCAGCACTTCGGATGAAAATCCTGATCCGTAGCGCTCGCCGACTTGTGTATGAGGACTGATGGTGGACACCGAACACGCGGGACAGCCGGGGCGGTTGTCGGTCAGGACCGATGTCGTCGACGGCACCTTGGTCGTAGCTGTCGCCGGAGAGATCGACCAGGAGACAGGAGGCTCACTGAGGGAGGTGCTGGAGCTACCGGAGGACGTCGCACCGCGCGTCGTCATCGACCTGCGCCACGTCACCTTCATGGACTCCAGCGGCATCAACATTCTCATCGCCGTGCACACCCGGCTCGCGGAGGCGGGCGGTTGGCTGCGCCTGGCCGGGGCCGCCCCACCCGTGCTGCGCGTCATCCAACTCGTCGGTATCGACGGATTCATCGACTGCCACCCGTCGGTCCAACAAGCCCTCGAAAGCTGACCGTTGGGGAGATCTGACTGTCGGGCCGGTCGTGAAACTCGTTGGCGGGTGGTCGGAGCACGGTGATAGACACTCCGCGTGACAGAGATCTTGGAGTTCCCCGCCCTGCTGCGGCTGATCGACGAACGGTCGGTCGCGTTCCGGGCCGCGGTCGCCTCCGCGCCGAGCCTCGACGTACAGGTGCCGACCTGCCCGGAGTGGACGCTGCGGGATCTGGTGCAGCACCTGGGCGGCGTGCAGCGCCGTTGGGCCGGAATCGTCACCGCGGGGCCCACCGACACCGGCCCGGCCGGGACCGCTGCACAGGTCGGCTCGGAAGCGCCGCGGGAGCGCGCGGCCCTGCTGGCCTGGTCGGCCGAGTCCACGGAGCAACTCCTGGGCGCACTGCGGGAGGTCGGCCCGGACCGTGGCTGCTGGACGTGGTGGAGCGGGTCGCAGTCTCCGCAGACCTCCGGTGCCGTGGCCCGGCACCAGGTCCAGGAGGCCTCGGTGCACACCTACGACGCCCAGACCACCCTCGGTGCCCCGCGGCCGCTGCCGGACGAGGCGGCGCTCGACGGTGTCGACGAGTTCCTGTCCACCTGCTGCGCCGGGACTGACCCCTGGCCGCATGAGCCCGCTGTTGTCGACTACCAGGCCACCGAGGGCCGTTCCTGGCGCCTCTCGCTCTCCGCCGACGGCGCACGGGTCACCGAACTCCCCGCGCCCGCCACCGGCGTCGGCGAGGCCCCGGACGCGGCCGGCGCCACCCTCCGGGGCACGGCCGGTGAGCTGGTCCTCGCTCTGTACGCCCGTATCCCGGTGAACTCCCTGAAGGTGGACGGCGACCCACGCCTCTTCGACCGGCTCCTGGCCTGGGACCCGAGCGCGTAGGACGTGCCGACGCGGGCTGCCTCCTACGCCCCGCTGGTGATCGCCGCGAGTTCTTGGTCGAGTGCCGGGGCGATACCGCGAACATCGCGGCCGACTCTTTTCCGGACCTTCCGCACAAAGTCCGCGGCGTTCTCCGCGGGTACCCACACGCGTGCGACGGACGGTGAGACGAGGGCCACTTCGACGCCCTCGATCGGGCCCGGCGCGGGTCGTACGGTGATGTCTCCGTCGCCGGCCGGGAACATCAGGCCCAGCGCGAGCAGTTCCCAGGCGAAGGTCCAGGTGACTTCCATCCCGTCGGGCCCGAGCAACACCAGGCGTACCGCCAGGCAGTCGTCCGGCCGGTACACCAACTCCGCTGCGACGACGGCTCCTTCGTCGTCCGCCAGCACCACGAATCCGGTCGTGCCGACCTTCAGCGGAGCGCCGCCCGAGCGCTCCGTCACGACACCAACTCCCGTTCGTCGGGCGAGGTTTCGCCCGAGGAGACGGTGAACGTCTGTCGCCGGCTGGTGGGGCTGGGTGCCGTGCTGGGGGAGTGCATCAGGCGTACGGCGGCCATGGCCTCCTCCACGGTGCGGGTGCCGCTCAGCACGCACAGGGTGTAGGCGGCGTTCTGCAGGGGGGCGGTGACGGCCATGTCCCCGTCGGCCGCGAGCGCCAGATAACGGTCGACCGCCTGTTGCAGCACTGCCGGGTTCGGCACGATCACGTCAGACCTCCACGTTCTCGGCGGAACCCGGACTCGTCGATACACAGCGATGAGAGGGAAGGGGCACGATGACACTCCTCGCACGGGAAGAAAGCGTGCCTGCTTGCCGAAGCACTGGACTGCGCTCGCTTGTGCCCCGTCCCTTCGGTCCGAAACGGATCCCGCTCGCGGGCGACGCGCCTTGGCCAAGTCGCCCTCTACGCACGGCTGTTCAGAGAGACAGGCGGATCCGCTCCGGTAGTTGTGTGGAACTCGCGGCTGAACTGGCCCAGTTGCTCGTGGTCGTCCCCCTCCAGAAGGTCAGGCCCGTTCGGGGACCGGGCCGCGGCGCACGCCTTCGATGCGTTCCGGGCTCCGCGGGATCACCGGAAGGAGCAGATAGGAGGACTCGTCGCTGCCGGAGACCAGGGTCGTCACGCCTGCGGAGAGGTCGGCCGGACGGTCGTCGGGATCGTTGTGCAGGAAGACGGCGTGCCCTTTCATCTCCGCGCCGTACGCCCGGGGCCAGGGGCCGTCCCCGGGAAGCTCGAAGTCGTGGCCCTGGAGAGTCACCGCGAGGCGGTAGCCCGCCGGGACGACCACCGAGGTCGGCCAGATCTCGATGTCCAGTGGGGCGGCTTCCCCCGGGGTCAGCGGGTCGAGGCGGTCGTGCGGGTGCCAGGGGCGGTACGGCAGACTCCGCTCGGCGTCGAGGGCCCGGTGCGAGGCGCGCAGCCAGCCGTGCGCGACGACACCGGCCGGGTCCAGCGCGCTGACGAAGCGGATGTCGCGGCCCTCCGGGTCGAGGACGCGCACGGTGAGGAAGAGGTCGGCGTCGGTGGTGCTGGACGCGACCACGAGCCGTGCTGCTGCCGGGCGGTGATCTCGGTCGGCTCGGTGAACGGTTCGGTGGTGAGGGTCAACCCCTCGCCCAGGGCCGCGAACGAACTCGGCGAGTCCGATGTGTCCCGCGTCGGGTGCCACCGGGAGCAGCGCTGCGGGGCCTGTCCGCCGGTCGTACGGATCGGTGAACAGGCCCCGCAGTGTCGCTACCCGCGGGCGCTACCCGCGGGCGCTACCCGCGGGCGCTACCCGCGACGGCCCGCCGGATCCTGGGTGACCGAGTCCTGGTCCCCGGTGCCGGAGGCCGGCCCCGAGGTGTCGGAACCGGTGCCCGTGCCGCCCGTGGTCTCCGGGGTGCGGTCGGCGTGGCCGGGCCACCAGGCGGCGTGGCCGATGAGGGCGGTGAGGCTCGGCGTGAAGAACATCGCCATCACGAAGGCGGCGACGGCGATGCCGAAGGAGACGGCGAAACCCATCTCCGTGAGCAGGGCGTTGCCGGCCAGCATCATCGTGGCGAAGGTCGCCGCGAGGATGAAACCGGCCGCGGCCACGGTCGGCCCCGCGTGCCGCAGCGCCATGCTTGCCGCCTCGCGCGGATCGCGGCCCTCGCGGGCCTCCTCACGAAGCCGGGCGATCATGAGGATGTTGTAGTCCGTGCCGATGGCGACCACGAAGAGATACATGATCACCGGGAGCATGAACATCAGCCCCGGGTGTCCCTGAGCGTCCTGGAAGATCCAGACGGTCGTGCCGAGGGTGGCACCGAAGCCGAGACCCACCGAGGCGATGAGGTACCACGGTGCGACCACACTGCGCAGGAGCAGCCCCAGGATCAGCATGATCAGCAGGGCGGCGACGGGGAAGACGGTCCGGTAGTCGTGGTTCACCGCGGCGTTGATGTCCTTGTAGATCGAGGACATACCGCCGACCAGGGCCTCGGTGCCGTCGGGCGCGGCGGAGTGCGCGACGTCGCGTACCCGGCCCACGGCGTCGATCGCCTTCTCCGTGGACGCCTCGTACTTCAGGGTGACGGTGAAGTCCGCCGTCGTGCCGTCCTGGTTGACCTGGCTCATGCGGGCGCTCGCGACACCGTCGACGGCCCCGAGCTTCTCCGCGTAGGCGGTGAAGCCGGCCTTGTCGAGCGGCCTGCCGTCGGTGCTGGAGAGGTAGACGTCGGTCGGGGCCGCGGCACCCGCCGAGTACGCCTTCTGCATCTCGTCCTGGACGACCATCGACTCCTTGGTCTTGGGCATGGAACCCGAGGCCAGGTCGAAGGTGGCCTTGTAGCCGAGGGTGCCCAGCGACAGCGCGACGAGGACGAGCCCGGAGAGCGCGGCGGTCAGCGCGGGCCGGCGCTGCACACCGCGGCCGAGAGCGGCGAACCGGGCGTTCTCCGGCTCGCGTTGCCAGGACTTGGACGGCCAGAAGACCTTCGGCCCGATCAGCGACACCACGGCCGGGATCAGGGTCAGGCCCGCGATCAGGGTGACGGTGACCGAGATGGCCAGCGCCGGACCCATCTGCTTGAGGAAGCCCAGCGTGGACAGCACCAGCGCGAGGAACGCGATGATGACCGCGCCGGCGGCCGAGGCGATGGCCTCACCGACCCGGGCGACCGCGTTGACCATGGCCTGCTTCGGCTCGTCACCCGCCCGCAGGCGTTCCCGGTAACGGAACATCAGGAACAGGAAGTAGTCCGTGCCCACGCCAAACAGAACGACGATCAGGATCGACGAGACGGAACTGTTGGCCTGGAGCCCGAACAGCTTGGTGGCGTACGCGATCAGCCCGTTGGCGATGGACGCCACCACACCGATCAGGAGCAGGGGCAGGAAAGCGAGGATCGGCGCGCGGAAGATGATCAGCAGGGTCACCAGGATGATGAGGAAGGTGCCGATGCCGATCAGCGCCTGGCCGCGCTTCGAGGAGTCCTGCTGGTCGAGGGCCTGCGCGGCGGAACCGCCGAGCTTCACGTCGAGGTCAGTGCCCTTGGCCAGTTGTTTGACGTCGTCGCGCAACACCTTCGCGGCATCCGCCTGCGCCGGCTGACCGGCGTTCTTGCTGTCCATCTGGACCAGGGTCATGGTGTACCTGCCGTCCTTGGACGGCTGGCCGGGGACCACCTTCTGCACCTGGTCGATGTGCTTCTTGCCCAGTTCGGTCGTGATCCGGGCGACATCCTGTGTGTCGGCGGCGGTCAGCTTGCCGCCGTCGGTGCGCTGGTACAGCGCGATCGCGGACGGCGTGAAGGCGCTGGGGAACGCCTTCACCTGCAGGTCCGCCGCTTTGATGGATTCGTAACTCTTGGGCAGGAAACTGCTCTCGTCACTGTTGGAAGGCAGGCCGGGGGCAGTGGCGACAATCGCCACCGCCGCGATCAGCCAAGCGACGATCGTCCAGACGGGATGTCTGACGACGCCATTGCCAATACGTCGAAACATGCGGGAGGTCCTCCTGGGAAGGAAGATCACCGCAGCCCGGGGAGCGGACCCCGGCATCGGCGACCCCGACCGGTCCTCACCCGTGGGGCCGGTCGAACGGTTGTCTGTGGTCTTGTCATATCGGTCACGCGTGAAGATTCATAACACACGCATTGTCGCGTCCGAGGGGGAGTTTTACGCGCCGGGTGGCGCGAACCGGATGACGAGCGCCCGGAGCGGGTCGGTCCTCGTACGGGTGGTTGCCTGTGACCTGCCCTCCACCAGCACGTTGAGCCGCTGGGCAGCACGTCCGCTGCCACCTTCGGGAATCACCGGCCCGGCTAGTGCGAGGAGCGCGCATCATGGAAGCAACGAAGTGGTCTACGGCGCTGGGGGCCGCGGGGTTGGCCCTCGCCGCCGTGACGGCAACTGCCGCGGCGCCGGCGGTCGCCCAAGGCCAGGCATCACACGTACGCCTGGCGGGGCGCGTCGTCCTCACCAACATGGACAACGGCCGGACGGTGGCCGCGAGCTCCGGTGGCGATGTCGAGATCCGGCTCACCCACTCCCGCGAGCGCGGATTCACCTACACCTGGACCGCTCCGGAATCCGGTGACTCCGCGGTGCTCGGACATAGGTCCGACGCCACGAACCCGGCCGGAGACGCCACGGCGGTCTTCCACGCCGCGTCCGGCGGTGTCGCCACCATCAGCGCACAACGCCGCTGCGTCCCCGACCCCGGCAGCCTCTGCCCCCTGATCGTCGGGACCTGGAAGGTGACGATCGAGGTGAAGTGACCGGCTGCCGGTCGGCCAGGCCCTCGGCGTCGGTAGGGTGCTTCCGGAGGTGGTCAAGTGGCTGACACTGTGCGGGAGTTGAGCGGGTCGACGGAATCCACGACCGTGGTGGTGATCGGCGCGGGCCCGGCCGGGCTGACCGTCGCGAACCTGTTGCGGCGCAGCGGGATCGACTGTGTCGTCCTGGAACGGCAGACCCAGGAGTATGTGGCACAGCGCCAGCGGGCCGGCATCGTCGAGACCCGCGCCGTGCGCATGTTCGACTCCTGGGGGCTGGCCGACCGCGTGCTGGGAGGGGTCCCGCACGACGGCATCCTGGAGCTCCGGGTCGATGGCGAGACGCATCTGGTGAACGACTACGACGGCTCCGAGGGCCCCACGGCCCGCCTCTGCCCCCAGCAGATGCTGGTCCAGAAGCTCACCGCCGCGTATCTGGAGGACGGCGGTGACCTGCGTTTCGAGGCCGCGGACGTCTCCCCGCACGACCTGAGCGGCGATCACCCCACCGTCCGCTACCGCACCGCGGACGGTGGCCTCCGTACGATCACCTGCTCCTTCGTCGCGGGCTGCGACGGCGACCACGGCATCAGCCGTAGCGCCGTCCCCGACGGGGCCCTCACGCCGTACGCCTTCGATCACGGCATCGGATGGCTGACGGTCATGGCCGACGCCCCGCCGCCGGCCCACCCGCTCCTGGCCGTCAGCCCGCAGGGCTTCGCCGCCCACTTCCCGCGCGGCCCGTACACCAGCCGCTACTACCTCCAGTGCCCGCCCGACGACCACCCCGACGCCTGGCCGGACGCCCGCGTCTGGGACGCGCTGCGCACCCGGCTCGGCGACCCGGCCCTCGTCTCCGGCCCGATCACCGACCGCGAGATCTTCCGGCTCCGCAGCCTGGTCCACGACCCGATGCAGTACGGCCGCCTCTTCCTCGTCGGCGACGCGGCCCACATCGTCTCGCCGATGGGCGGCAAGGGGATGAACCTCGCTCTCTATGACGCCGATCTCTTCGCCCGAGCCGTACGGGACTCCGTGCACGACCACGACGACACGGCCCTGCGCACCTACTCACAGCGGTGCCTGCGCCGCGTCTGGAGCGACCAGGAGTTCTCGCACTGGATGACCCGCATGCTCCATGACGCCGGTGACGCCACCAACTCCGGTCCTTTTCACCGCAGTCTGGCCCGCGCGCGACTCGACCGGCTCTTCACGTCCGCCGGCGCGGCCGGCGCCTTCTCCGAACTCATGACGGGGATGGATTTCGGAGAGGACGCCGGGCCGCGGCCGCGTTGAGGGCTCAGGCCCTCAGGCCGCCGATGGAACACCGTCCCGGCTCAAGTGGCGGGCGAAGAACCGCACCGCGCTGTCCGCCTCGAACCTGGGCAGTTCCTTGTGTGAGCCCGAGTTGACGTGCAACGACTTCTCCTTCGAGGCGAAGGCGTCGAACAGCGCGAGACCGGACGAGCGCGGGATGTGCTCGTCGTCCCACTGGAGCGCGAACTCGATCGGAACGGTGATCCGCCGCGCCGTCTCGGCGAGGGAGACGTCGTACCAGAAGAGGCCCAACACCGCGGCGGTGATGCGGGGTTCGGCGGCCGTCAGCGGTACCCCGATCGCGGTGCCCATGTTGAGGCCGTAGTAGCCCACGGGTCCTTCGGCGCCGATCTCCGGGAGGTCCTGGAGGGCGTCCAGGGTCGCCAGCCACTCCGGTACGGCACGCTCCGCGAGGTGGGCGTTGTAGCGGACGACGATCTCGCCGACCGGTTCGCCTGCCGCCATCGTCTGTTGCATCAAGGCGATCTCGCGCTCGTCGAGGGGTGTGCGGGGCCGGTCGCCGTGGCCGGGTGCGTCGATGGTGGCGACGTGGAAGCCGCCGCCGTTCACGAGGCGCTCGGCACGG
This sequence comes from Streptomyces sp. NPDC058469, assembly GCF_042721125.1. Classification (NCBI taxonomy): domain Bacteria; kingdom Bacillati; phylum Actinomycetota; class Actinomycetes; order Kitasatosporales; family Streptomycetaceae; genus Streptomyces; species Streptomyces sp. NPDC058469. The sequence goes on along the minus strand of NZ_JBHXME010000026.1, from coordinate 15,215 downwards.
CCCGCCATGGCCGGTGCCTTGCTGTGGGTGCCGCCGCCGTGGCCCATCAGGACCAGGGGAGCGCGTTCGGAGGCGGCGGCTGCGGGCGACCAGAGCGCGCCGGTGACCTCGCCGACGGTGAAGTCGCGGACGAGAACACCGTTCGACGGTGCCTCAGCGGTCGTCTGCGTGGTGAAGCGCACGGAAGGTTGTGAGAGTTCCATGGTGTTGCCCTTCGGGATCGCCTTGGTGTGAGGCGCTCCCGGCGACACCTATGCCGCTGGCCCAACCGTGGAAAAGAGGGGGAGCACCCACCTGGATACTGCGTTCATGGGTCTCACCTCCTCGCGTGGTGTCACGGCACACGGCAAGTTAGCAGCCCGGTCGTCAGCGCGGCCAACGCTTTTTCGCTGCGGCACTGCTGCATGCGCGTACATCTAATGTTCTTGACACCTTCCAGGGCGGACGACGTAGGTTGAGGCGACCGCTCCCGGACAGGTGGAGGCCCCGATGCGCGTACGCGACGCCGCACCCCACGGTGCCGGCCCCGGCGCGCGGCTGATCATCCGTCGGCACGTCGACTACTGCCGTACCGCCTCCGCCGTCTGTCCTTCCGCACGCCCCTGACCCACGTCGGCCCCTCGGGCCGGCCGTCTCGACGTGTTCTCGGAAGGAACCCCATGTCCGGCCCCGCCCTGCGGCTCGCCCTCGAAATCGACGGCGACGGCGCCCATCCCGCGGCCTGGCGCCGCGCCGCCCACTCGCCCGATCAGCTGCTGAGCCCGCGCCGGGTGGCCCGCGTCGCCGCCGATGCGGAGAACGCCGGGTTCACCCTGCTCACCCTGGACGACGGCGCACTCCCGCCCGGCGCCGCGCCCGACGTGGTCGGCCGTATCGGCGCGGTGGAGCGGGCCGCGTTCATCGCAGCGTCGACGAGCGTCGTCGGTATCGCGCCGGTCGTGCCGCTCACGTACGCCGAACCCTTCCACGTATCAAGCCAGTTGGCGTCCCTGGACCACATCTCGGTCGGGCGCGCCGGGTGGGTGGTGAGCGAGGAGGCACGGCCCGAGGCGGCCTCCGTCTGGGGGCGCCCGCTCGTCGACGGGGCCGCGGCCCGCGCCCGCGAGTCCCGTGACGGCGTCGAGGTCGTCCGCGCCCTGTGGGACTCCTGGGAGGACGACGCGGTCATCCGTTCCGTCGCCACCAGCCGCTACCTCGACCGCGACCGGCTGCACTACGTCGACTTCACCGGCGACACCTACACGGTGAAGGGCCCGGCGATCGTGCCGCGTCCGCCGCAGGGCCAACTCGTCGTGCTCGGCAGCCCCGACCGGGTGCCCGGCGATCAACTCGACGTCGCCCTCGTCGACGGCCGCGACCTCGCCGCCGTCACCGCGAGCGCGTCCGCCGCCGGAACGCCGCGCACCTTCGCCGAGGTCGAGGTCGCCCTCGACACGGCGGACGCCACGGCCGAGGAACGCGTCGCCGACCTTGAGCGGCATGCGCCCTGGCGCGACCGGGGACGCCTGCGCCACATCGGTTCCGCCGCCGGACTCGCCGCGTTGCTGGGGGAGTTGAGGGGCGTCGTGGACGGAGTGCGCCTGTACCCACTCGTGTTGGACGAGGACCTTCCGGAGCTGTCCCGGCTCGTCCTGCCCCATCTCATCGAACGACGGCACGCCGTACGTCCGTTGCCCGGCGCGTCCTTGCGTACCCACCTGGGCCTCGACCGGCCCGCCAACCGCTACGCCGCCGCGGCCACCCAGGAGGACGTCCGATGACCCGCACCGACCCTCTCGACGTCCCCCGCCCCGACGCCCAACTCCACTTCGGCGTCTTCTTCCAGGGCGTCAACCACTGGACCGTCTGGTCCGACCCGGCCAGCGGTTCCCAGATCGACCCCGCCAACTTCCGGCACGTCGCCCAGACCGCCGAACGGGGCCTGTTCGACGCGTTCTTCCTGGGGGAGGGGCTGCGGCTGCGCGAGGTCGACGGCCAGATCCACGACCTCGACGTCGCCGGACGGCCGGACGCCATCACCCAACTCGCCGCGCTGGCCGCCGTAACGGACCGCATCGGCCTGGTCAGCACGTCCAACACCACCTTCAACGAACCCACCGACCTCGCCCGCCGCCTGTCCGGCCTCGACCTGCTCTCCGAGGGCCGGGCCGGCTGGAACGTGGTCACCACCGACAACGCCTGGACCGGCGCCAACTTCCGCCGCGGCGGCTACCTCGACCACGCCGACCGCTACCGGCGCGCCGAGGAGTTCCTCACCGTCGCCCGTGCGCTCTGGGACAGCTGGGAGGACGCGGCCGTGTCCGGCGCGGCCGGCGCCCCGTCCTGGGCCGCACCCGGCGCCGTACGCCAAGTCCGCCACCAGGGACCGCAGTTCGACGTCGACCTCGCGCCCACCCTGCCGCGCAGCGCCCAGGGGCACCCGGTGATCTTCCAGGCCGGCGACTCCGGCGAGGGCCGGGACTTCGCGGCGCGCAACGCCGACGTCATCTTCTCCGCGCACGGCAACGACTTCGACGACGCGCTCGCCTTCGCCGACGACCTGCGGCGCCGACTGCGGGCCGGCGGCCGCCCCGACGACGACCTGCGCATCCTCCCGGGCACCGAGATCATCATCGGCGCCACGGAGGAGGAGGCCCTGGAGAAGAAGCGCTGGATCCGCCTCCAACAGGTCACTCCCGCGACCGCGTTGGGCATCGCCGGACTCCTGTGGGGTTTCGACCTCTCCGGCCGCGACGCCGACGGGCCGTTGCCCAAGGAGGACCCGGTCGTCGCCGAGAACGACGGCTCCTTCGGCGCACGGCGGATCGCCGACCCCCGCCAAGTGGTCGCCGAATGGCGGGAGAAGGCCGACGCGAACCGTTGGTCCCTGCGCGAGACCGTCATCGCGCTGGGCCCCCAGCGCGGCCACGTCGGCACCCCGGCGGGCCTGGCGGACAAGTTCGCCCACTTCGTCCGGCACGGCGCCGTGGACGGCTTCAACGTCACGCCGTACCTGATCCCGGACGGCCTGGACGACATCGTCGACCTCCTCGTCCCCGCACTCCAGGAACGCGGCGTCTACCGCACCGACTACACCGGTACGACGCTCCGCGAGCACCTGGCCCTGCGCGAACCCCTCACCCGCCGCACCACGACGAGCTGACCCACCGACATCGCGGACGCGGTGGCCACCGTCCCCCTGTGCACGGTGGCTACCGCGTCCGAGTCTCACGTCCCCGGCGTCAGCACTCCGCATCGACCTCTCCGGTGTTCGTGTGCGAACGCCACAAACCATGGCCGTGGGGATCACACGCGGGCAATGAATTCGAAGCCGTTCTAACTGACTCCGGTCGAGGTTTGCGTGGTCACCGCTCGTCGAGTAAGCGCAGGCCCAGCTGCGTTGCCGAGTGCCGTACGAACTGGCCCTCCCGGTGGCTGGCGATCAGACCTCCGTCGCGCAGCACGCCGAGTTGGTAACTGGCGCTGGGCAGCGCGATGTTGGCCGCCGTGGCCACTTCGGACGTCGTACGCGCGCCATGGCTGGCCAGATCCGCCAGGACGACCGTCCGGGTACGGCCCAGCAGCCGCTCCAGGCCGCCCTTGCTCGCCCGGACGATCTCCAGGGGCTGCTTGGCGACCGGGTAGACGAGCACCGGCCCGAGCGTGGGGTCGGCGAGTGCGGTGGGCCTGCGCCAGCAGAAGTACGACGGGATGAGCAGCAGGCCGCGCCCCTCCAGGTGCAGCTCGCGGTCGACGGGATAGTCCACCTCAAGAACAGGAGCGTTCCAACGGGCGTGCGGGCGCAGCGCGTTGAGCAGCGCGGAGGTGCCGCCGTCGAGGAGCGCGCGTGACCGCAGCTCGACGTCGTTGCCGACGGCTGTCTGGATGCGGGGCCAGTACGGTTCGAGCAGCGTCTTGCAGGACAGCTCCAGGGCTCGCGTCAATGTCTCCAGGGCTCTGGCGCCCGGCCTGTTGAGGGTGGACACCCAGGACGGCAGCGGACGCGACTCGGCGAGCCGGGTCAGCTCACGGGTCAGCCGGGTGTGGGAGGTGCCCCGCACCTTGTCGAGGCCGACGGCCAGACCGCCGCCCGTGACCGACGGCGTGAGGAAGTCGGGGATGTAGCCCACAGGAGGAATCAGCGTCTGCAAGGGCGACAGGGCCCGCCGGGCCCGCGGATCCTTGGTCAATCCCTCGCGCACCGATCGGCGCCAGTGCCCGAACTCCAGCGCCCCTTGCCGTGCGTCCAACCGGCAGACACCGCACACGAGTTCCCAGAGAGCATGGGGCCGGCGGGCCACCCGGACGCTCTGCAGGTCCTGCGAGGTGAAGTGGATACGGAGCATGCGGCCTCTTTCCTGCGCGTCGTCCGTGCGCAGTATCGGTGGGGGGTACGGCCGCGCGAAAAACGGCGCGCCACTAAGGGGGACGACTGAGGGGTGCGCATGGTTGTCGAGGGAGGAGACGGATGGCCGTACCGCATCTCGGCGGGCAACCGGGTTCACCGGACCCGGCTGCGGCCCGGTGGTTTCGCGGGCGCAGCCGGGGCCACGATCAGGCCGGACCTCCCCGCTCACGGGGTGTCTTCTGCCCGGCCTCGATGGACACCGGCAGCCGGTTCTCCGCCGGCGGCAGCGGGCAGGTGGCCAGGTCGGTGTAGGCGCACGGCAGGTTCGTCGCGCGGTTGAAGTCCAGGACGACCGTGCCGTCGGCGGCCGGCGGGGCGAGCGCGAGGGCCCGGTTCGCGGCGTAGGTGGTCACCCCGGAGGTGGCGTCGGTGAAGAGCACCAGCAGTCCGCCCGGCCCACGCCCGGGGAACACGGTCAGGGCCAGCGACTGCCCGTCCAGCTCGAACTCGACCCGGCCCGGCGCGTCGTACACGTGCTCCAGCCCCTCGACCGCCGCGCCCACGGTCGTCGGACGCGGTGTGTCGAAGGCCGTGTAGCGTCCCCGCACCACCCAGCGGGGATTCGGCGCGTAGGCGGGCGTGCCGGCGAAGTCGGTGCGCAGCGGCGCGTCCGGGTGCCGGGGGCGCACGATGTCGTTCCCGCCGCGCTTGGCCACCTCGATCACGGCATCGCCCCAGACCGCGTCGATCCCGCCCCGCTCGGGCAGCACGCCGAAGCGGTGCTCACCCTGCACCGGCGTTCCGTCCACGACGAGTTCCTCACCGTCGTCGAGGGCTACGGCGACCCCGTCGTCGTCGGTCCACCAGGCGCCCGGCGCGTCCGGGAACCGCTGCGGCCGGTCGTCGAGCCAGTGCAGCCCGGTGATCGCCAGGAATCCGTGCGGAGCGGCGAGCCGTTCCTCCTGCCCGCGATACCACTCCAGCCAGTCCTGGGTGAAAGCCTGGAGGTCGGTCGTAGTCAGGTCAACGGTCATGGTCGTCGCTCCTTCGTCGTGCGAGGCCGGCCTCGAAGCGGGGTCGTATGGGTTCCAACCCCGGCCGCCCGGCGAGGGATTCCGGTCCGTGTGTGACAGCTTCATGTCAGGTCGGACCAGGAGCAGCCCATCGCGCGCTCCTCCGCTTCCCGCACCACCCGGCGGGACACCATCCACCCGTACGTGGGACGGCATTGTTCGATTTCGAGCCGCTAGCATTTCCTCCGTGTCGACCCATGAAATTGCATGACGGGATTTCATGGGGCTTCCACCTGCGCGGTTTCGAGGCCGCGACGGAAAAGGTCGGAAAATTTGGCTTGTCGAACGGAGAGGGTTCGTATCTGATGCAGGATTTCACGAACGGAATGGCTGCCAACCTCATCCCGGGAATGTGGGTGAAGAGCCGTATGTCCGAAGCGAACGGCATGTGCGTCGAGCTGGCCGCACTGCCCCGAGGCGGCGTGGCCGTACGAAACTCGACCGACCCCGGCGGACCCGCACTGATCTTTACCGCTGAGGAGATGGGCGCTTTCCTCGACGGTGCGAAGAGGGGAGAGTTCGACGCCCTTGGTACTCCCAACTAGGCGTCGGAGTACATAAGTTCGGGCACCGCCTCCGGCCCGGGCGTGTCATCATGTGAAGGTGACTGCCCCCTGAAGGAGAAGGCGTGTCCCCGGATCCGATTCCGATCAATCGTCTGGCCCGGCGTTGTGCCGGGCCGGACACAACAAAGACAGCGGCCAACATCATGCTTGGTCTTGCCGTCAAGGATGTGCGCGACGAGGCCGGTCTCACGCAGAAAGAGCTGGCGAAGGCCACCCACGTTTCGAACTCGACAATCAGCCGCCTGGAGAATGCCGATTCCACGCCCGAGGGGCGCACGGTCGAAGCGGTGATGGCGTATCTGAAACTCGACGGGCCGGCGCGGAACACGTTGACGATGTTGTTCTCCCGCGCCCAGGAACCGGAATGGTTCCAGAACAGGTTCGACGACTGCACCCCCGACTACCTGCGGCGCCTCCTCGGTCTGGAATCCGTCGCCATCGGGCTCACCACGTATGACGTACGCCTGGTGTCGGGCCTGTTGCAGACTCCGGAGTACGCGAGCTGCATCCTCCGCACAGGCCTGCACCTCACGGAGTGGGACAGCCCCGAGATGGCGTTACGGGTCGCCATGCGCCGCGAGCGTCAGGAGCGGGTGTTCGGCCAGGCCGAGCCGCCGCGCTGCGTGTTCCTGATGGACGAGTCCGTCCTGCTGCGGCGGGCCGGCTCGGACCAGGTGATGCGCGATCAGATGCTCCACCTCGCGGAGATGGCCCAACTCCCGCACATCACCATCCGGTTCGTGCTCCTCGACCGGATGATCGCGGGCAACGAGGCATCGATGGCGGGCGGCATGGCCCACCTCCAGTTCGGCCGCGGCGGCCTTCCCGACCTCGTCTACGTCGAGGGCTACCGCAAGGCCGACTACTACAACAAGCCCGCCCTGAGCGCCGAGGAGCGGGCGAAACCCTGGCCGACGAAGGAGAACGACTTCGAGCGGCACCTCCAGCTCCTGCTGCGGATCCAGGGTGAGGCGTGTGCCTCACCCATGGAAAGCCGGCGCATGCTGGACGAGGCCGTCGAGCGGTACTCCTAGTCGCTGTCGCTGTCGCTGTCGCTGAGCCGGGCCTATTGCCGGGGTGGCACTCTCCCCAGCCCGCCGTACTCCGTCCACTCGATGCTGCGTTGGCGCTGCTGGAGTTCGGAGTCGGGCCGCCAGTCGGTCACATCGACGAGCCCCGGCTCCTCCACGACGAGCCTGTCGAAGATCTCCTCCACGTCCGCCTTCTCCCGGACCCTGCCCCAATTGCCCCCGGTCTGGACCCGCATGAGTTCGGTGACGTCGTCGCGGACCTTGGCATCGTCGCTCACGAGCTGGCACACGACGACGAAGCTGCCCGGGACGAGGTTCTCAACGACCCGCTCCACAAGGGCCTTTGGGCCGGCGCTGTCCGGCAGACAGTGCAGCACGGAGATGAACAGGGCCGCCGCCGGCTTGGTGAAGTCGATCAGCCGCGTGAAGTCCGGGTGGCCGAAGATGGTGTCGGTGTCCGTCATGTCGACCGACAGGATCGCGGTGTTGTCGTTCTCGTCGAGCAGGGACTGGCCCAGCGACAGGACGACGGGATCGTTGTCGATATAGACGACGTGGGAGTCGGGGTCGACCTCCTGCGCGATCTGGTGCACGTTGCGCTGCGTCGGAAGGCCCGAGCCGAAGTCGATGAACTGCCTTATCCCGTGCCGCTCGGCCAGCACCCGGACCACGCGCTGGAGGAACCACCGGTTGTTCAGCGCGATCTCCCGCGAGGTGGGTGCCACCTCCAGCAACAACTCGCAGGCATTCCGGTCTGCTTCGAAGTTGTTGCTGCCGCCCAGCAGCCAGTCGTACATCCGCGCCGCGCTGGGCAACGACAGATCGACATGATTTTGGTCCACCAACGGCCCGTCCCCTCGCCGAATCCGCCCCATCCGAAGTGGAGTTGCCCATCCTAGGAGGGCAGCACGCGGCCGCACCACCGCTGGTTCGGGTGAACCGTGGCGCAGGTTGGCGAAAGGTGGCGGATCTGAACGTCGGCAAGGAGACCGCGTACGCAGGAGGGGTCAGCGGTGCCTCAAGGGCGCCTGGGCATCGATGAGTTGCGGGAAGGTTCGGCGCGCGGCGGCGAGAGCCGCTTCGACCGCGGACGGTTCGACGCCCATCAACTCGGCCGCCTCGGCGACGGGGAATCCCAGCCGACGGCACAACACCACACTGTCCGCGCACGCGTTGGGGAGCCGCTGGTAGAGCATGGCCAGGACCGGGTCCTGCGATGCGGCACGCTCGCCCCGCCGCTCGACCTGACGGCGGAGTTCTTCCCAGACCTCGGCCGCGGGGCAGGGCTGACTCATCAGCCACTGCCAGCGTTCGTGGGCGGACACCAGCGTGGCTTCCACGACAGCCGTAGAACGGGCTGCCGCGGACAGGCGAGCCCTGGCGTAGAGCGCGTAGCGGGGGCGGTTTCGTTCAGCGAAGGCCGCGAAACCGAGGTCCGCGATCACCGGATCAACCGCCGATGACGCGGGGTGGCCGGTGGGGGAGTGACTCGGTGGTACGGAGAAATGAGGGGCTCCTCGGGGAGCGGGACCGGTGCGCTGGTCCCTGTGCTCAATGCCGCGAGTTCGGGCGCGGCAGGGGAAGGGGCCTCACGCTGGGCGGGAGCGCGAGGCCATAAGACCCGGAATGCTTGACCCGGTTACCCTGCTGCGTGGCTTTCCGGGTCGTCCTGAGGCCCCACGGGAACGATATTGATACTGGTACCGTGAAATTGCCCGGAGGGCAGCTGTAGGCGCCCTCGACGAATCGGCTCGTGCATTTGTTTGTTTCCTTGTCGATCTGCTTCGTCCCCGGGGATGTGATTGAGCACTTTCCCGGGCGGGCCTCTGAATGGGCCCGAAAGGAAACTACCGCGCAGAGGAGGGCGGTTGAGCCGTCCCCGCCCTCCATGCAAAGTCATTTTTGCGCACTTAACATCGCGGTCAGTCGGGGTCGAATTCCGACGCGGTCCGATCTGATTCCACGATGAAAGGGGCGCCTTGTCTCCCCTTCGATCATTTTTGATCAGCCTGGCCGGGTGGTCCTCAGCCGACCTCGTTGAGCTTCCCGGTGGCCACGTCGAAGACGAAGCCCCTGATCCGGTCCTTGTGCACGATGAAGGGGTCGGCCTTGATGCGGGCGATCGACTGCCGTACGTCGGCGTCCGGATCGGTGAAGGCCTCCGCCGCCCAGGACGGGCGGATACCGGTGTCCTCCTCGACCGCGGCCTTGAAGCCGTCGTCCGTGAAGGTCAGCATGCCGCAGTCCGTGTGGTGGATGAGGATGATCTCCTCGGTGCCCAGGAGCCGTTGGCTGATGGCGAGCGAGCGGATCTCGTCCTGGGTGACGACACCGCCCGCGTTGCGGATGACGTGGGCCTCGCCCTCGTTCAGGCCGAGGGCCGCGTACACGTTGAGGCGGGCGTCCATGCAGGCCACGACGGCGAGGTGCTTGGCGGGCGGAAGAGGGAGCGGGCCGTCGAAGGTCGCGGCGTAGCGGGCGTTGTTGGCGAGCAGTTCATCGGTCACGGACATGGTGGACCTCGGTTCTCGTCTCGTGTGTTCTCAAAGGCGCTGTGCGGGCGTCGGGGACGGCGCACGGCAACAGAACACGTCGAAGACGTGGACACGACGCGAGGGCCAGAAGCCCGTCAGCGTGGTGGCGAAGGTCTGCACCCGACCAGTGAACCCTCCACCACCGGACACTGGCAAGCAACGGTCAGCCGCAGCGGCCTCCCGGGCCGCCGCACAACCTACGAATCACGGAGCAACGGTCATGAGCACCTTCCCGACCGCACGAGACGTCAGGACCACCCCCGAAGGACTCCTGTGGGAGCCGAGCCCACGCTGGGTACGCGGACGCAAGGGCGACACCACCGTCGTGGACAGCAGGCACCCCGTCCTCGTATGGGAGCCGGGCGTACCGGTACCGACGTACGCCTTCCCGCACGACGAGGTCCGCCAAGACCTGCTCCGCCCGGCGAAGAACCCCCCGACCGGCACGCACACCGGATCACGCGTCTTCTACGACCTCGACATCGGCGGCGAGTCGGTGGAGAACGCGGCCTGGACCTACCCCGCCGACGACCTGGCCGGGCACATCGCCTTCGAGTGGTTCCGGCGGGTCGGCCGGGGCCTGGACCACTGGTACGAGGAGGAGGAAGAGATCTTCATCCACCCCCGTGACCCGCACAAACGAGTCGACGCCCTCCCCAGCAGCCGTCACGTCAAGGTCGAGATCAACGGCACGGTCGTCGCCGACACCCACCGCCCGGTGCTGCTCTTCGAGACCGGCCTGCCGACCCGGTACTACATCCCGCGCGAAGACGTCCGCCTGGACCTGTTCGAACCGACCGACCACAGCACAGGATGCCCCTACAAGGGCACCGCCACGTACTGGTCGTGGCAGGGCGAGGCCGGCGTTCCCGGTGTGCCGCCGAACATCGTCTGGAGTTATCCGGAGCCGCTGCCCGCGGTCGGCGCCGTGAAGGATCTCCTCGCCTTCTACAACGAAGCGGTCGACATCTTTGTGGACGGCGAGATCGTGGAGCGCCCTGTCACTCCGTTCACAAAGGCCCTCTCGGAGCAGTCGTCGACGTGACGGTACCGGTGAAGTCCAGCCCTGTTGATGTGAGTTGAGGTGAAACACCGCCAACCGGGCAGTCGACACCTTGCACATGCCTCTTCGATGGCTGTCGTGCTCCGGAACTGTCAAAGGATGTTGAAGGACATTGATGGAGAGTCACCAAAAGGATGAGAAGAAGCAGGCGCCGAAGCGCAAGGTGCTCGATCTGACCGCTGTGCAGGTGGTGGCGAGTGCGCTTGCCACCGTGGTGGGCGCGGTGCTCGCGTCCCTGCTGGGGGTGACCGGGACGATCATCGGCGCCGCCGTGGTCAGTACCAGCGCCACCACCGGCGCGGCGGTCTTCCAGCACGCCTTCCGACGGACGGGCGAGGGGATCCGCAGAAGGGTGCCGTCGGTGGCGATGGCGCTGACGCCGAGTGAGGAGCGGGCGGTCCAACGCGCGGACGCCCGGGCGGCGTTCGCGTTACGGGACGGCACCTCGGGCGGTGCTGCGCCACCGTCCGATGCCGACTCCGATGCCGACTCCGATGCCCCCGCCGACGACGAGTCGGTGACTACCTATCGGGCCGGCTCCTTCTGGAGGTCCATCGGCTGGAAGAAGTACGCCCTGGCGACAGGCCTGGTGTTCGCCCTGGCGATGGTCACGTTGACCGCGGGCGAACTCATCATGGGCAAGCCGATAGCGGCCGTGGTCAGAAACGAATCGGGCAAGGGGACTTCGATGGGCGGCGGTTCGGCCGGACCGCACGCTCCCGCACAGAGCCCGACACCCACGCCGCTGACGTCCAGCAGCGCGGGGTCACATTCGGACGGGACCGCCTCGCCGTCCGCGAGCGCGGAGCCGGAGACCAGCGCCGGCTCCGGTGCCGAACCCAGCCACAGCGCCGCCTCCAGCCCCGAGGCCTCGGCATCGGCCGTGCCGTCCGCGAGCGGTGACGCCGTGAACAGCTCCGGCGCCACCGCTCGTTGAGCGGGCCGACCCTACTGAGGCGTCTGGTTCGCGTCGGCCAGCGCCCGGTGATCGGGATGGCCGGGCAGGTCCAGCTGCCGGCCGAACCGCCGCGAGGCGAGCAGCGCGAGCAGTGCCGTCAGCGCCGCCAGCGCGGCGAGTACGGCCATCAACCCCGCGAACCAGGTCGGCGCGGCAGTGATCCGCAGCGCCTGGGAGAGGCGCGAGGAGTGGAACCGCCCGTCGAACAGCTGGAGGGCGGCCAGCGCGGCCGGCACCACCATGGACACGCCGAGCACGAACAGACCGCCGTGGAGGATCAGCGCCGGTGCCAGCAGGACGCATAGGACCGAGACACCGAGCGCGAACCCGTAGGCGGTGCCGGAGGCTCCGTCACGGTGCAGCGGGAAGTACGACAGCCCGCACAGCACGAGTGCCGCCGCCGCGATCAGCCTCGGCCAGACCGGGGGAGCGGTGCGCCGTGTCGTCGTACGCGGACGCCGTGGACGGCGCTGACGAGCAGCCGGACGGTCGCCCGCGCGTTCTGGATAGTGGCTGTCCGCCGGGGTACGTCCGTGCGTCTCGTACAGCGGAGCCATGGCCATCTCCGCCGCCGGTCCCGGCGCCCGGGCGGACGCGTCCTGTTCCTCGGTCAGGCGGCCGATCAACTGGACGAGTTCCTCGACGGGCCTGCCGGCCGCGGCCCGTACCGCCTCCTCGCCGCAGTGCGGCTCCAGAGGAGCCCGCTGCAACAGGGCCATCAGCCGGGTGACCTCCTCCACGGGCCGGCGTTCGGCGGCCGCTCGGATCGCCTCGTCGGCGGAGTCGGGGTTGCGCGGCGGCTGGGTCAGCAGGGTCACAAGACGCGTGACGTCCTCCACGGACCGGTCCACACCGACCGCCCGCAGTGCGTCGACGGTGGCTTGCGCGTACTTCGGTGACTGCTCCAGCAAGGTGATGAGCTGGAGGACCTCCTCGAGCGGCCGGTCGGCGACGGCTGCGTGCACCAGGCGGTGCATCGGGTCGACGTTCTCGTCCTCGGGGCCCGTCTGGGCGGGACCGTCTTGCGACGGACGTGACGTCGGCGGCGATCCGTCGGCCGGCCCTCCGCCGGAGGGCACGAGCGGATGGGCCGCGGTGCCGTGAGGTATGGCGGGTTGGTCCGGGCTGGGCGAGAAAGAGCGGGTGGTCATGCTCGGCTCCATGAAGAGGTGTTGCTGCTATCGCCCCCCGAAGCGCGATGAACAAGCTGATCCCGTCCATTACTAGGCGGCCACCCGCCACCCCGCCACGCGAATACGCCACCCGTGTGACCCCGGCCCGCCGCCCGGGCCTTCGCGGGGCCCGCGCGCTCATCCGTTCGGTGGCTGTCTGCTCGCACAGGGCGCGGGCCGTGCATGAGATGGGATCAGCGCGTTCCGGGGGGCCGTGTGAGAAGCGGCGGACGCCGGGTACCTGGGAAATCGTCGGAAAACGGATCGGGTACGGCCGAGCCGGGCCGCACCGGTAGGGAAAGGGAAGGTGAGCGCCATGCCGCGAGGTTCCAGCGCGAAGCGTGAGCGTCAGTACGAGCACATCAAGGAAGGCGCCGAGAAACGCGGTACCTCCGAGCGCCGGGCGAAGGAGATCGCCGCGCGCACCGTGAACAAGGAGCGCGCCCGCGCCGGTGAGTCCGAGACCGCCAGCAAGACATCCACCAAGGACCGGAAGTCCGCCCCGCAGCGCGGCGGTGAGCGTTCCCACAGCGGGGCGCAGGGACCGACGAAGGACCAGCTGTACGCGGAGGCGAAGAAGCGCGGTATCGACGGCCGTTCGTCGATGAACAAGCAGCAACTGGCCCGGGCTCTCGGCCACCGGTCCGCCTGACCGCCGCCGTACCCAAGAAACCCAAGGAACTCAGCAACCCAAGGAACTCAAGGAGAGTGACCCCGATGGCCACCGTGTCCCTCACCGGAGCGTCCAAGGAGGACGCCGCCACCGTCTTCGGCGTCCTACGGACGGCGTTCCCCACCGACCGGCTCTCCGACGACGTACCCCAGGAGCTGGCGGGCGACCGCGCCGCCGTATGGACCGCGGAGTTCGAGCCGACGCAGGAGTGGATCCCGACCGATCCCATCCCTCTGGAGGGCTCGGTCTCCGCCACGCTCCAGGGCGGCTACGTCGCCGTGGACCAGCTTCGTGAGGCACTCAGCGTCGCGTTCGCCGTGGACGAGCAGGGCACGGCGTCGGGAGACCAGGAACAGGAGGTCGACCTGAGGCTCACGACGAAGCGGTGACGAGAGGGGCGCCGCCCTGCAACTCCCGGTACGCAGACGGTTCTGTCAGGAGCCGTACGGGGAACGGGCCTGATTGACGGCCTGGAGAGACGCGCCGTACTCTCCCCCTGTAGTGATGGCATAAGGAAGCTGGTGGAATTCCAGCACGGTCGCGCCACTGTGAGCCCGCCGCCGGAAGGTGGCAGGCGAGTCAGACACTGAACCCTCACTCGCCCGTACACGCAAGGGACGCACGATCCCGAAGGAGGGCTCACCTTGAGCAGCATTTCCACATCCCGTCCGGTGTCCACGCCGGTTGTCCTGCCGGTCTCCAAGGCGATCGTCTGGCTGGTCGGCACCGCGCTGATCGCGCTGGCCATCTATTACTTCGTCGGTGTCGACCAGGGCGCCGTGTCGGTGTTCGGCAACGACATGCACGTCCACGAGTTCGTCCACGACGCCCGCCACTTCCTGGGCTTCCCCTGCCACTGACCCTCCGCCGGCACCTGGACGTACGGACAACTCGACATGGAAAAGAAGCTCATACTGCGCGGCATCCTCGCCGGCGCAGTCGCGGGCCTGCTCGCGTTCGTGTTCGCGCGCATATTCGCCGAGCCACAGATCGCCAAGGCCATCGACTACGAGAGCGGCCGTGACGCCGCCCAGAACGCCCTGGACAAGGCGGCCGGCCTGCCCGTCGAAGCAGCGGGGCACGACCTGTTCAGCCGGACCGTCCAGGCCAACCTGGGCATCGGCGTCGGCATGGTCTTCTTCGGGATGGCGATGGGCGCCCTGTTCGCCGTCGCCTACGCCGTCTGCCTGGGCCGCACCGGCGGGCTGCGGGCGCGCAACCTGGCGCTCCTCGTCGCCGGTGGCGGGTTCCTCGGCATGTACCTGGTGCCGTTCCTGAAGTACCCGGCCAACCCGCCCGCGATCGGTCACGAAGAGACCATCCAGCAGCGCGGCGCCCTGTACCTGATCATGGTCGTGTGCTCCGTCGCCTTCCTCGCGGGAGCCGTCTATCTCGGCAAGCACCTCCAGGCGCGCTTCGGCAACTGGAACGCGACCCTGCTGGCCGGCGCCGCGTTCGTCGTCGCGATCGGGATCGTCATGCTGCTCCTGCCGCAGCTGGGTCATCTCTCGTACAACAAGGCCAACTTCGGCAACCAGGCCACCGAGACACCACTGCCGCTGAAGGACTCCAAGGGCACCATCGTCTACCCGGGCTTCCCCGCAGACGTGCTGTTCAACTTCCGCTTCTACTCGGTCGCCGCGCAGCTCATCCTCTGGACGGCCCTCGGCCTGATCTTCGCCCCCCTCGCCGAACGCCTCCTCAACCCCGCGCACCCGGACGCCACCACGCCGTCGCAGGAGCCGGACCCCGTCCCGGCGTAGCCGGCTCTTCTGTCTTTTCCACCTCTTCTACGGCGAGGGCGGGGATCGATGGGGT